>JANQFM010000275.1 GCA_028277865.1 Acidobacteriota bacterium | reverse complement strand
ACTTACCCAGATCCTTTTGGGCCACGCCCGCCTGGACACCACCGCCAACACCTACGTCCACGTCGACGAGGAGAAGGCGCGCGAGGCAGCCGAAGCCGTTTCGGACGCCCTGCTCACTTCTTGCCCACTTTTTGCCCACCTCGAGGGTCATGAGGAGGTGAAAATCCAGTGATGATCTAGCTGAAAGAGTAAGGCCGGGGGCTGGTGAAAAATCGTCCAACCCCCTGATATGGTAGGCGATCCGTTGATTTTGGTGGATCGTTGAAAGGCTGGTTGCGGGGGGAGGATTTGAACCTCCGACCTTTGGGTTATGAGCCCAACGAGCTACCAGACTGCTCCACCCCGCGTCAAATGATCCTTCAGTCTACCGCTCCGGGAATCGGGCTGTCAAGTTTCGCGAGAGAAAAATGACCAGGCATTTGACAGGCGGGTGCCCCGGCCCTTATCATATCCATCATGGATACATCCATAAGGAATATGTCAGGGTCCGTCACTCCAGCAGTCTTTCACATTCTGCTCTCGCTGCTGGACGGGCCCAAGCATGGCTACGCCATCATGAAGGAGGTCGACGAACGGACCCAAGGGGAAGTGCAACTGCCTCCGGGGACCCTCTACCGTTCACTGCAGAAAATGCGGCGCCAAGGACTGGTCGAAATGCTGGATGAACCGGCGCCCGACGGGATCCATGACACACGTCGGCGCAGCTACCGCCTCACCTCCCTGGGGGCCGATTCGGCGCGGGCCGAGGCCGAACGGCTGGATCGGCTGGTGGCCATGGCGCGAAGCAAACAACTCATCCCATCCCCGGAGTCGGCTTGATGCCCTCCATTTTCAACGGCCTCTTCTTGGGGCTTGCCAGTACCTTCTTTCGGGCTGCCTTGCTGGTCTGCCCCACCGCATTCCGCAACTCCTTCCGGGCAGAGATGCTGTATTGCTACCGGCGGCGTCTGGACGACTTGGTGCGCGAGCGAGGCCTGATGGCCGCCCTGGACTATTGCCGGATCAGCCATCTCGACCTCTTTCGGATTGCCAGGGACATCCGCCAGGATGCCCCCGCCTTGCCGGCCGGTCCCCGCAAAAAGGAAAGATCCATGCAAGACACCAGGCGCGATTTTCAATTTGCACTGCGGATTCTGGTCAGAAAGCCCCTCTTGAGCCTGGTCATCATCCTGACACTGGCCTTGGGTATCGGGGTCAACAGCGTCATCTTCAGCGGCGTGAACTCCATCCTGCTCTACCGGCCTCCCGCCGCTGCGGCAGAAGAAATGAGCTACCTCTTTTTTCACAACCGGCGCCAAGGCAACTATTCCCACAGCTTCAGCTATCCGAATTTCAAGGATTTGCTGGATCAAAGCAAGGCATTTTCAGGAATCCTGCTCAACCAGATGCATCGCGCGGCCTTGACCATCGATTCGAGCACAGAAATCCACTTTGGCGAGAAGGTATCTGAAAACTATTTCCAGGTGCTGGGCAAAGAGGCGGCCGTGGGAAGGGTCTTCCTGCCGGCGGACGGTACTCAGAGCGAGCCGGTGGTGGTCATCGGCCACAGCTTGTGGCGCGACCGGTTCGGGTCGGATCCCGGGGCTGTAGGCAAGACGATCCTGTTGGACTCGCAGGGCTTCACCATTTTGGGCGTCATGCCCGCAGAGTTCCCGGGAACGGAGTACGGGCTCAGGACGGACTTCTGGCTGCCCGTCTCCCAGGCCACCCAGTCGATTTACAGCGGCATTCAGGCAGAGATGAACTGCCGTGACTGCAACAATTACGATCCAGCTTTGGCCCGCCGGAGGCCCGGGGCCAGTTGGGAGGAAGCTCAGGCTGAGCTGGCGGTCATTTCCAGGCGGCTGGAGCAGGAATACCCGGTGGAGCTCAAGGACCAGGAGGTGCACCTGTCCCCCGCCATCGGCCCCCCCATCGATCCCAATGCCGCTCAAATGGCCGGGCTGTCCGCCTGGCTGGCCATGGCCCTTGTCGGAATGGTCCTATTGATTGCCTGCGCCAACGTGGCCTCGCTGATGATTGCCCGGGCCGATTCACGGCGGCGCGAAATGGGAATCCGCGTCGCCCTGGGTGCAGGGCGCTGGCGGCTGGTGCGCCAGATGCTGACGGAAAGCATGATCCTCTCGGGACTGGGAGGTGCCTTAGCCTTGGCGGTTGCATTTGTGGGCGGCTCGCCCCTGTGGAATTCCTTCGTCCCTCACATGGAGTACAACCTGGCATTGGACTTCTCTCCAGGTGGGCGGGTGCTGGGATTCACGGTGGCCCTCTCGCTGCTGACTGGACTTTTCTTTGGGTTGATGCCCGCCTGGCAAGCGGCTCGCAACGACCTGCTCCATTCTCTCAAGGGCGGCGAGGGCAAATCCCGGAGGGCGAATGGGTCGGCCTCTGTGCGCAGCCTGCTGGTGGTGGGGCAGGTGGCTCTCTCGTTTGTCTT
>JANQFM010000192.1 GCA_028277865.1 Acidobacteriota bacterium | reverse complement strand
CGTAGCGTCCTGTTGTCGGCTCAGCCGTCTGAGCGACTCCAGCAATCCGGCTGGCCAGGCAAATCCCAACGTTGCACCCCGGTAGCTGGGCTGCGCCGCTGGAGATGCCTTCGGATCGTCCTCGCCCGGCGTTGCCCAGCTACCGGGGTGCAACGTTGGGATTTGCCTGGCCAGCCGGATTGCTGGAGTCGCTCAGACGGCTGAGCCGACAACAGGACGCTACGCTTTTCATGGCCTTGGTGGCCGGGTTGTCGGCTCTGCTGCATCGCTACAGCGCTCGCAATGACATCAGCTTGGGAAGCCCTATTGCCAACCGCCGTCGTACCGAGACGGAGTTGCTGATCGGATTCTTCGTCAACACCCTGGTGCTGCGCTGCGATTTGTCGGGCGACCCTGAGTTTCAGGAGTTGCTGGGAAGGGTACGCGAAACGGCCCTGGGCGCCTATGCCCACCAGGACATCCCTTTTGAACAGGTGGTGGAAGCCGTTGACCCGGAAAGGTCGCTAAGCCGGGCGCCGCTTTTTCAGGTCATGTTCGGATTGGAGAACGCTCCGCAGGCCGCTCTGAAGATGGAAGCACTAAAAGTCTCTCCATTGGGAACCGGAGTCCCCTCGGCTCGCTTCGATTTGACGATTTCGGTCTCCGAGAGCCGACAGGGGCTGCAAGGCGTGATCGAGTACAGCCTGGACCTCTTCGAAGAGCCCACCATCGTCCGCCTGACCGACCACTGGCGGCGGCTGATGGAAGGTGCCGCTGAACAATCCGAGAGACGGCTTTCAGCCCTGCCTTTGATGGGGCAGTCGGAGGCCTTTCAGGTTCTTTGTGAGTGGAATCCGCAAGCTGAGTCAACCCTCCCCGAATCCGGGATTCTTCAGAGGTTCGAGATTCAGGCTGAGAAGAGGGCGGATGCGGTCGGGATGGTCGGGGAGCGGAAGGCAGTTTCCGATGAGATTCAGCTCAGCTTTGGCCGGATTCTGCGAATCAGCGCCAGGATCGCCGGGTGGTTGCAGAGCCAGGGAGTAGGCGCTGAGTCGGTGATTGCGGTGCTGGCCGAGCGGTCGGCGGAAATGGTCTTGGGATGGCTGGCTGCTCTGCGGGCAGGAGGAGCTTATTTGCCGCTGGACCCCTCGCATCCACCCCAACGGCTGGCCTATCAGGTGAAGGATGCGGGTGTTCGAGCCGTGTTGGCGGAAGGTCCGCACGAGGCATTGACCGGACTGGCAACGCCGGTTCTCAGGCTGGATTCCCCAATGCCGGATCCCTCAGCGTTGTCGGTGCGACGGACTGAACTGGAAAACCTGGCATATGTGATCTACACCTCGGGTTCGACGGGGCGTCCCAAGGGAGTGGCGGTATCGCAGCGGGCACTCCTGCGCCTTTTCACCGGGGCCGACTATGTGCAGGTCAGCGCCGGGGACTGCTTGTCTCAGGCTTCCAACACGGCCTTTGACGTGGCGGCTTTCGAGATCTGGGGCGCCTTATTGCATGGGGTGCGCCTGGCGCTGATTCCTCGCAGGACAATGCTGGATCCGGTCGAGCTGACTGCTAGCCTACAACGGCATCAAGTGGGGACAGTCAATTTGACTCCGGCGGTTTTCAAGCATGTGGTGGGTGAGGTTCCTTGCGCCTTCGGCAGCGTTTCGGACCTGATGCTGGCGGGCGAAGCGCTGGATCCGGCGTCTGTCCGCAGGGCGCTGGAGCAGGGCTCCCCCCGGCGTTTGCTCAACATCTACGGACCCACCGAGTGCGCCACTTTCGCGACCTGGCATCGGGTGCTTGAGGTGCCGCCGCAAGCCTCCAGCGTTCCCATCGGGCGTCCCATATCGCACACAGAGGCCTATGTGCTCGATCGGCATCTGCGCCCCGCACCCATCGGAGTCGCAGGGGAACTGCACCTGGCCGGCATCGGGCTGGCTCGCGGCTACTTGGGCAGCCCTGCCCTGACCTCCGAAAAGTTCGTCCCTCATCCCTTCAGCCGATCCGATGGCCGACGCCTTTACCGGACGGGCGACCGGGCAGTGTGGCGTCCGGACGGAAACCTCGATTTCCAGGGACGGCTCGATCACCAGGTCAAGATCCGGGGCTTCCGCATCGAATTGGGCGAAATCGAGGCCACTTTGGAGAGGCATCCGGGGGTACGTCAGGCGGTGGTGTTGGAGCAGTCGGGGCGGTTGGTGGCGTATGTGAGCAGAAGGAGTCGGGAGTCAGGAGTCGGGAGTCAGGAGGAAAGGGAGGGGAGGGGGAGAAACCGCAGAGGGCGCGGAGGTAGAGCGCTGAGGGGTGCAGAGGAGTCTTCTCTCCATTCTCTGCGTCTTCTCTCTGCGTCTTCTGCGCTTCAATCCCCGGACCTCCACCGCACCCTCACAGCACACCTGCCCGGGTATATGGTCCCTTCGCTGATCGCCGAGTTGGATCAGTTGCCCCTCACCCCCAACGGCAAAGTGGACCGCCGAGCCTTGGCCGAGCATCTCGAACAGCTCCAGCCCCCATCCTCCAGCCCGCAGCCCCTCTCCGATACGGAAGAACTGCTGGCCTCGATCTGGGGCGGATTGCTGCAGGCCGAGCACATCGGTCGTCAGGAGAGCTTTTTCGAACGAGGAGGGCACTCCTTGCTGGCCACCCAGCTGGTTTCGCGCATCCGCCAGGCCTTTCAAGTCGAGCTGCCCCTGCGAACCGTCTTCGAAGCCCCCACGTTGGCCGCCCAGGCAGGCCGCATTGAGGAATGCCGCCAGCAAGCCGGTCGTCCAGCACCGCCTCTGAAGCCGGTTTCGCGGCAGGGCCATCTGCCCCTGTCATTCGCCCAGCAACGTATGTGGTTCTTGCATCAGCTGGATCCGCACAGCCCGGCCTACAACATCTTCACCCCCATTCCCTTGCAGGAACGGCTGGACGTGTCAGCGTTGCAGGCGGCCTTTGACGCCATCGTCCGCCGCCACGAAACCCTCCGCACCCGTTTCCCATCGCGGGACGGCCAGCCGCTTCAGGTCATAGATGCAGCCGCGACAGTACCCATCCCCGTGATCGACCTAAGCGCCTGCA
Organism: Acidobacteriota bacterium; assembly: GCA_028277865.1. GTDB lineage: Bacteria > Acidobacteriota > UBA6911 > RPQK01 > DATIPO01 > JANQFM01. Next base: position 52 of record JANQFM010000192.1, on the reverse strand, counting down.
GTCAAAGCGAGGTGGAACTCCAACGATTGCAGGCGGAGGAAGCATCGCGGTC
>JANQFM010000169.1 GCA_028277865.1 Acidobacteriota bacterium | reverse complement strand
AAAGGGGGATGCGGCTGGGACGGGGCTGTACGACCAGAGGCGGGATGCTCTGCTGCGGGCTGGTGCCTCTGGCCAGCTCGATGCGGCGGCTTAAGGCCTGCAAGGTGGGCTCTTCGAAAAAGGCTCTCAAGGGGATCTCGACTCCGAAGGTACGACGTACCCGCGAAACCGCCTGGGTGGCCAGCAGGGAGTGGCCTCCGAGTTCAAAAAAGCTGTCCTGCTTGCCGATGCGCTGCACTCCCAAAACTGCGCACCAGATACCCGCCAAGAGAGATTCGACTGGGGAGAGGGGCTCTGTGGGCTGGGCGGCTGCCTCGGGAAGCGGCAGAATCATCAAGGCCTTGCGGTCCACTTTGGCGCTGCTGGTGAGGGGCAGGCGGTCGAGGACGACGATCTCCGCGGGCACCATGTAGTCGGGAAGGTGTTGGCGGAGGAAGGAGGAGAGGAGAGGGGGAGAAACCGCAGAGGGCGCAGAGGGAAGACGCAGAGGATGCTGAGAAGATTTCTCTGCGCCTCTCTGTGTTCCCCCTCCGCGCTCTTTGCGGTGATCCCCTTCTTCCTCTCCTCTGCCGACGACAAAGGCCACCAACCTCCACTCCGCCTCCCCGCCCAGTGCCAGCACCGCGCACGCCGACACCGCCGGATGCGTGGCCAAGACCGCTTCCACTTCGCCGGGTTCGATGCGGTAGCCCCGCACCTTGACCTGGTCATCAATGCGGCCCCTGAAGAGCAGACGGCCATCGGGCAACCGTGCTGCCAAGTCGCTTGTGCGGTAGAGGCGCTTGCCCCTGCCGAGGCTGTACGGATCGGGGACGAAGCTGGCCGCCGTCTGGGCCGGCTGGCCCTGATAGCCCCGCGCCAGCCCTTCGCCGCCGATGCACAGCTCGCCTGAGATGCCCAGCGGGACAGGGTGCAGATTCGGGTCCAGCAATTGGATCGATACATGATCCAGGGAATGCCCCAAGGAAGCTTCTTGGCGCCTGCGCAGGTCGTCGTCCTCCACCTGTCCGGCTGTCGCCGCCACGGTTGCTTCGGTGGGGCCGTAGCCATTGATCAGGCGGATCGACGGCGGCGCTTTGCGGAGCCATTGGCGCAGCTTGCCGCCCGGCGCCCGTTCACCTCCGATGATCACGGCACGCAGGGAAGCAGGCAGTTGCAGTTCGTCCAGATCTGAGACGATCTGCAGCCAATAGGCGGTGGGCAGCGAGAGCACTGTCAGTGCCTGCAAACGGCATGCCTCGACAAAGGCCGGCGTTGAATCCAGCATGGCGGGATCGCGCAGCAGCAGAGTTCCCGCGCAAGCCAGGCAGGGATAGATCTCTTCGCAGGACTGGTCGAAGCTGATGGAGGAGAACTGCAAAAAGCGCTCGCCGGTCTGGAGGCTTAAGGCGTCGATCCAACCCTGGGTGTAACAGGCCAGCCCTCGTTGTGTCACGGTGACCGCCTTGGGCTTTCCCGTCGTGCCCGAGGTGTAGATCCAGTAGGCGGTATTGAGGGGGTCGATCCGAACAGGCGGCAGGCGGTTGGCGGAATGGGCCGGTCGTTCGCTGCTCAGCGTCAAGGCGGGAATGCGGTCGCCGAGTTTGGCCAGCAATCCGGCTCGCGTGACCAAAAAGGACGCGCCTGCGTCCTGCAGCAGGTTATGCAGGCGTTGCTGGGGAGAGTCGGGATCGAGCGGTAAATAGCCGGCCCCCGAAAGGACGGTTCCCACCAGGCCGATCATCAATGGCAGGGAGCGTTCCAGGCAAAGTGCCACGCAAGTTTCCGGCCTGCCGCCGCGCTGGCGCAGCCAGACGGACACCGCTTCGGCCCGCAGCCTCCACTCGCCGTAGCTAAGGTGGTGTTTTCCGTCCAACACTCCTGTGGCGTCGCTCTTCGCCTCTGCCACCTCTTCAAAGCGCCGACCGATCCAATCCGGACTGGAGCGCAGACCGGATTGGGCACCCCACTCGTTCACGATCTGATGTCGTTCGGCCTGGCCGGCCAGCGGGTAGTCGAGCAAGCTGCGGCTTGGGTCTGCGGCTACGCCTTCCAGCAGGGTCCGCAGATGCCCGAGCAGCCGCAGCATGGTGGTGCGGTCGAAAAGATCCGTACTGTACTCCAGTTCACCGGCCAAGCCCTCCCCGCTTTCCATCAGCGACAAGGAAAGGTCGAACTCGGAGATGGGTGCCTTGCTGCCCAGCAGCGAAACCTCAAGCTCCTCCAGCTGCAGCGGCGGCAAGGGAGCGTTCTGCAGTTGAAAAAGCGATTGGAACAAGGGTGCCTGGTTGAGCGATCGCTGCGGCGCCAGGGCATCCACGACCTGCTCGAAGGGCAAATCCTGATGAGCGTAAGCGCCCAGAGCCGTCTCGCGCAGCTGAGCCAGCAGGCCGAGGAATTCCGAGCGTCCTGCAAGCCCAACGCGCAAGGCCAGCATATTGATGAAAAAGCCGATCAGCCCTTCGGTTTCGGCCCGGTTGCGGTTGGCGATGGGTGTCCCGACGCAGAAGTCAGATTGGCCGCTGTAGCGGTAAAGCAGCGTGCAGTAGGCTGCCAGCAGGGTCATGAACAAAGTGGCGTCCTGGTCGCGGCTGAGCTGCTGAAGATCCTGGAGCAAGCGGCGCGAGAATCCCACAGGCAGCGTGCTTCCCCGAAAGCTGGCTGCAGAGGGACGGGGTCGGTCGGTCGGCATTTGCAGCCGGGGGACGTCCGACAAGTTCTGCTTCCAATAGCCCAACATTTCCTCCAGCACCTCGCCGCTCAGCCAATTGCGCTGCCAGGCGGCGAAATCGGCGTACTGGATGGGGAGGGGCGGGAGGGAAAGTTCGTGGTTCGCAGTTCGCGGTTCGCTGTTTGCAGATTCAGGTTCCGGATCCTCCCCTTCCGCTCCCCTGACTGCGAACCGCGAACTGCGAACTGCGAACTGATGCGACAGCTCGCGGGTGAAGATTCCCATTGACCAGCCGTCCGAGGCGATGTGGTGCATGGTGGCGGCCAAGACGTGGTCCTCTTCGCCGAGGCGCAGCAGGATCGTGCGCAGCAGGGGCGTTCGGGAAAGATCGAAGGGGCGGACGGCTTCGGCTCCCAATCTGCGGGAGAGCTGCTCTGAGCGGTGCTCTTCGGGCAAGGCTCTCAAGTCGATCAGAGGCATTTTCAGCCGGACATCTCGAATGACTTGACGGGGCTCTCCCTGATGGACGCCGAAGCTGGTGCGCAGGGTCTGGTGGCGCTGCACAATGGCGTCCAGGCTGGCCTGCAGGGCCGACACATCCAGATGCCCTTGCAGGCGCAAGGCCACCGGGACGTTGTAGACGGCTTGACCGGGATCGAGCTGATCGAGGAACCAGAGGCGCTGTTGAGCAAAGGAAAGAGGCAAGTCCCCTTGGCGGGAAGTCCGAGACAGGGGCGGCAAAGAGCCGTCCTTGCCTTGCTGAAGCCGCTCTTCGATGTGCGTGGCAAGCCCGGCGATGGTGGGGGACTCGAAGAGGGCCCTCAGGGG
>JANQFM010000155.1 GCA_028277865.1 Acidobacteriota bacterium | reverse complement strand
CCTTGTTCTGAGTGCACTTGAAATGTAGGCCTCATCGGATCACGCAGCCTGCGCTGCTTCACTTCGAGAATCAATCCATGACCGATAAACCTTTTACCTTCTTCAACTTGGCGTTTTTGACTTGCGTCTTCGCGTCTCTTCCTGAAACTCCCCCAGCTATTCGGCATGCGCATTGAGGCCGAAGACCGCCATCTCCATTCAAAGGCAATCCTTATGAGTCAAACTGACAAGAACGACGTACTGGACGCACTTCGGGCGGTGCAGGATCCTGACCTGGGCCGGGACATCGTTTCGCTGGGGTTCGTCAAGGATGTCAAGCTGTGCGGCGGTGTGGCCTCGGCCACCATCGAGCTGACCACTCCGGCCTGTCCGGTCAAGGACCTGATGAAGCATCAGGCCGAGCAGGCCATCTTGTCGCTGCCGGGCATCGATCGGGCCGAAGTGAGCATGACGGCCCGAGTGCGTTCCTCCTTCCCGGGCGGCACGGGGATGCTTCCGGCCGTCCGCAACGTGATCCCCGTGGCCAGCGGCAAAGGGGGAGTGGGCAAGTCGACAGTCAGCGTCAATCTGGCGCTGGCACTGGCCCAGTCGGGCGCCCGGGTGGGATTGCTGGACGCTGACATTTACGGCCCCAGCATCCCCACTTTGCTGGGCAAGCTGGAGCAGCCCGTGGCCGGCGACGACAACCGCATCGTCCCGGCTTTCAAGCACGGCATCAAGATCCTCTCCATGGGCTTCTTCCTGCCCGAAGACAAGGCCGTCATCTGGCGCGGCCCCATGTTGGACAAGACCGTGACTCAGTTCTTGGCCGGTGTGGAATGGGGAGAGCTGGACTACCTGGTCATCGACCTGCCTCCCGGAACCGGGGACGTGCAGCTCAGCTTGTGCCAAAAGGCGCCCTTGACCGGTGCGGTGGTGGTTTCAACGCCCCAGGACGTGGCCTTGAACGTGGCCAAGAAGGCCATCTTCATGTTCCAGCAGCTCAACTGCCCCGTGCTGGGCATGGTCGAGAACATGACAGGCGAGATCTTCGGCAGCGGCGGTGCCCGCAAGTTCGGCGAAAAGCTGGAGATCGCCTACCTGGGGGAGATTCCCCTGACGGCCGAGATCCGGATCCACTCCGACGAAGGCAACCCCATCGTGATCGCCCAGCCCGAATCCCCCGAAGCGGAGGCTTTCCGAACGGTGGCCCAAAACCTGGCCGCCCAGATCAGCATCCGCAACCTGGCCGGAGAGCTGAAGCAGGACATCAAGGTGTCTTTCTGAGGCAGGCTTCCGCTTGGCGCACCCACCTGACGACCGGTCTACAGGCACATCCAAGCATCGATCCGGCCGCAAGCACCCTGCACGCATATGCAGCCGCATTGGGGCGGAGCGCCGCCGCAAGGGTTGCACTGCTTGACTCGGGTGCAGTCAGGGCAAGGCGGGCAGTATTGCTTCGGCCCTCCATTGCACTGGACGTAGCCTCGAATGTCGGCATTGCAGTTCTGGTGCTGGCCCAAGCAACTGAAGGGGCTCGTCGTATCGGTGCAGGATCGGGTGGTGTCGTCCTCACAGTCGATCGTGACGTCGCACGATTGGGAGGAAGCCGCTGCCGACATCGGAGGTGAATCCGCTTCGCTGCACAGAGGCTCGACAGACTCCATGCCCAAACTCGGCGATGCTGCAGCGAACAGAGCCTCTGCGCTGCACAGAGGCAGAACGAGTTCGACTGCGGCAAGAACCTCTCCGGCGGCACTCCCTTCGGGCGTGGGCTTTGCGGCTGACTCCATGCCCAACCCCGGCAACGCCAGGACAGCCATGATGCCTGCGAAGATTGCCGTCTTCAATATACGCATGATCAAACCTCCTTTTGTTCCTTGATTTTACAATGAGATAATCTATCCATACAAGATTGACAATTTGGAGCAGGGAAAAGACAAGACGCAAGGCGTCGCGACCGAGGCCCGCGCGGGCGTACTGTTGCATACGTCGAGCAGGCCGACCGAGCGCAAAGCAGCCAGGGCGGATGATTGTTCGCTGCGCTCAGGAAGCCGCTTCGCTCGAAGGCGGCGCCGCAGCAGGCAACCCGTGAGAAATCCGGGTTAAGGGCAAGACCTTTTTACTGAAGAGGATCAGGCAAGGATAGAGGCCACGTGCCGGGCTCGTCCGGGTCGGGCCGTGTTTGGCAACCAGTCCGGTTCAGCAAAAGAGGACGCCACCATCCGAGCTTGCCTCGGTGGGGCGATGTTTCCCGCAGGGAGGGCGCGATGACCTGCTTGCCGACGATTGGGTCCCAGCCATGAAACGCCGCTCACTCCACCTTGAACTCCACTTGGCTGGCTCCCAAAGTGCCCGCCAGGCGGTCTTGGACCACGAAAACCAGCCGGTAGCCCCCTGAAGGGAGGTCGAGCTCTTGATGGCCCAGCAGGGGCTGGGAGCTCAAGGATTCGTACTGCTCGCCGCTGAGTTCCATTGCGAAAGGGCGCAGGATGGGGAACTTCTCGAAGGCCGGGTCGCCGTTTTTCTTGAACACCTGCCCCGCAAAAAGCATGTCCACCCGCTTCAAGGCCTTTGAGGGGGCGAAGGAGATCTGCGAGCCGTCGATGCCGAAGGTGACCTCGAGCTTGTCGCCCTGGGGCTTGACCTCGCAAAGCGGCTGCAGAGCCTTGAAGAACTGGGGGGTCTTGAAGGCTTGGCCCATGCGCACCGAGGCCAGCTGGCTGGCGTCGAGGTTGTAAAAGCCGGCCTGGGCCCGGATTCTAACGCCCGGGCGCGTGGTGGTTACCGTCACCGGCATGAATCTGTTCTTCCGGCTCTCCGCCAGGTCAGGATTTAGCGAAGCTTGATAAACCAACCGCTGTTCGCGGGTCGAGGCTTCCAGCACGCGCCCCATATTGTTGTTGCTGTAGAAGGCGGCGCCGTTGGTGCCGGTTGCCATGGCAATCAGGAAGTCCTGGGCCACCCTGGCGGTCAGCCCTGGCCGCGCGATGACGCCGCGCACATCCGTCGTATAAAAGCTCACGCCGTAGGAGTTGGCCAGCCCAATGAAGTCCTTCAAGGCTGGGATGACTCCCGCATCCTGAAATTGCAGGCTGTAGCGGATGCTCCCTGTCGCCGATGCGATTTGATTGGCGAACTCCAGGCTCTGCAGGGAATTGAGCAGGTAGCCTTCCGAGAAGAAGACCAAGTGCTTGCGTCCCGGATAAGCCGAGATGCTGTGCATCAGGACGCGCAATCCGGAGTGCAGGTAGCCCATTTGCTGAACCAACTCGTCGGTATAGTCTCTGGCCGGCCTGAGGTTGGCGCGCACGGAATCGAGCAGATTGAAGAGCACCGCCGGCTTCAAGCCTTTCACCGCCTTGAGCAGCACTTGCCGGTCGCGTGTGAAAGGCGTCAGGATCTTCAGGCTGCGGTTGATTTCCGCGATCATGAGGAAGTGGTCGTCCTGCAGCGACTCGTTGATGAAGCGCCGCAGGGCGCGCCGCGTGCGCTGGAAGTTCTGGGAGGCCATATTGCGCGAGTCGAGCAGGATGGCGGTGCGGATCGGACCCCTTGTCTGCAGTGCCGCAGGAGGCTGGCTGCCGGAGTCCGTCGGCCCTGCCACCGCCTGCGAATCCCCATCGCCGACCGGTACAGCCGCCAGAGGGGGGAAGAGCCGGTCCACTAATTGCCTCTTCTTGTCGATGAAGACCGAAATCTCTTCCCGGCCCAGGTCGGTAACGGCATTCCCGTGCTTATCGACTGCAATGAATTCGATGATGACCCGCTGCGTGGTGACCCGAAAAACCGGCTCCTGGCTTTGCGCGCCGAGCAGAGCCGCACTGATCGCAGCCAATGCAAAAATCCCGCAGACCCGTCGCATGAAAGCTCCTGACTCCCCCAGGAGAACCTAGTAATAAGTTGCCCAACATTAATCAGGGTTGATGCTGATTGTCAAGTTCAAAGCACTGGTCTGATTTCAAGGAACAGGGAACAAGGAACATGGAACAGGGAAGAAGGAAGATGGTTCTTCGGCCTTCGGGCTCTCTTATGGTGAGGGCAACCGAGAGCTCCCATGGCGACGACTCTGTGCTCTCTGTGTCTCTGTGGCTTCCCTCAGCAGCTCCAGCCCTTCGGCAGCTTGAATTCTTCGATGTGCATGCCTCGGACTTCGGGTTCCAGGTTCCAGGTTCCGGGTTCCGGGTTTTCGGGATCCGGACTCTGGAATCCGGAACCGGGGACCTGGAGCCCGGAACCCGGAACCCCTGACCGCCGCCGGACCCCTCGCAGCCAAATTTGACTCAATCGTGAAGAACCCCGGAATCTAGCAGCCTAAATCAGTTCCGAGAGCAATTCCGGGCGCGGCTGGGGGATGACGACCTTGTTGGTGAGCAATCCTTGGGCCGAAATGACTGCGGCGCCGGCGTCCACAGCGCTGCGGACGGCCGCAACGCTGCCGGTCAAGGTCACGAAAGCCTTGCCTCCCAGCGCCATGGCAAGACGTATCTCCAACAGTTTCACCTTGGCTGCCTTGGCTGCTGCATCGGCCCCTTCGATCAGTGATGCCACCGAAAAGGACTCGATAATCCCCAGGGCTTCCAGGGCTTCGACCTTGGTGGTCCCGCTGATGGCCGGAAAGATCGATTCGTGCACGCGGGGAATGACGAAGGTCGCAATCACCGAGAAGTCTCCCGCCTGGCAACCAGCATCCACGCTGGCCTGAACGGCGGCGACGTCTCCTGCCACCAGGATCATGTACTTGCCCGAGCAGATGCTGCGGGCCAGGAGCAGTTCGACCCCTGCAGCCTTGAGCATGGCATCGCAGACCTCGAATCCTGCGGCGATGCTTCCCAGTTCGATCAAGCCGATAGAGTTTCTTGTCATGCTGGCCTTCTCTTTGTCTCCGCTAACCGCAGTTCTTTCTTTGTGTCCTCCGGATGCTGGCGCAGTAGAGAACCCGTGAGAAATCCGGGCTAAGCCTCGATCTGAATGTGCTCGTCCGTAACATCCGTGACAGTTCCGTCGATGCTGGCGTGAATGTTGGCACCCAATTTCGATGGCTCGACGGCGCCGATCAGGGATCCCTTTCGGATCTGCTGGCCCTGGCGGACGCAGGGCTTAGCCGGCTTTCCAACATGTTGCGAGAGCTTGATCCTCACCAGTCCAGGAGCATGGCCGAGGTTGTCGAAAGGGGCTTCGCACTCGTATTGCTCGACTTTGAGGCGCTTTCGCAGCATCGACAAGGGAACCCGCCGGTGCTCCTTCATCGGATGGACTCGAACCGCTTTCTCTTGAGTGAACTGGATCCCGGCAGAGGCCAGGTCGACTTTGGCCTGGTCGCAGGCCTCCTTGGGGTAGAGGTCCTCGGGGCAGGCGTACAGGGTGCATAGGCCGCAGGCGCAGCAAAGCTCCGCCCACTGGTTCCAAATATCCGCACCCGTTGCGCTGAAGCCGAGGCTGCGCATGACCTTGTGCGGCTCAACCTCATAGCCGAGCAGATAGCGGGGACAGAACTCCGTGCAGTAGCTGCACTGATCACAGGCGGACTTGCCGATGCGATTCATGCTCTCCGCCGACCGGTCCATGCGCTGAACCAGGTAGTGATCGACGGGCAGCGCAATCAGGCCGGCCGTTGTCTTGGTCACCACGTCGTCGAGATCGAACGAAAGCCTGCCCATCATGAGCCCGTTGACGAAGAGGGCCAAATCCGCAGCAGCGGGGCCGCCGGCCAGCGCCAGAACCTCCCGGAACGGGGTGCCGATCGGAACCCAAAAGCACTTGGGCGCCTTCACTTCGCCGCTTACGGAAACGAACTTCTGCACGACCGGCATGTCCTGGTTGGCCTGATGAACGTTGAAGAGGGTTTCCACATTATTGACCACGCAACCCACCTGGAGGGGGATCCCGGCAGCCGGAATGAGCCGTCCTGTGGCGGTGTAGACGAGTTCGTACTCATCGCCCGAAGGGTAGAAATCGCCCAATTTGACCATTTCGATCGACGCCGAGCGGAGGTGGGGCTCGATGCCTCGCACAGCCGCAGCGTTCTTCCGCTTGATTCCAAACTTGCCTTGAGTCGCTCCCGTCGCCTCCATCATGAGTTTCAGCCCCGAGACGATCTCCGCCGGGAAAGCCTCCATGATTTCCGCGTCCTTGTGGACCAGAGGCTCGCATTCTGCGCCGTTGGCGATCATGAATTCGACCTGGGAGGCCGCTTTGACGGAGGTCGGAAATCCAGCTCCGCCCGCACCTACGACACCATGCTGCTTGAGTTTGTCCGATAAAGTCGTCACAGCGGCATCAGCATAACACTAAGGATCGGATCAACTGTGTCGGATGGAAGCATTCCACCAAGTCTCCGTCTATCGGATGGCCGTCGCCAGGGTATCGTGGTGCTGGGCGATGAGGGTGCGAAGGTAGGGGCCGATGGCTGAAGCCGACTCGAAGCCGGCCTTGCGCGCCGCCGCATCCTCTTTATCCTCCGGGATGTCGGCGCTTTCAGCAAAGTGCTTCAGGTCGCGGTAGAAACCGACCGTGAAAATATCCCAGGCCGCCCCTTGCCGGTGGGTGAAAATCAGGTTCTGGGGACGATCCAGAGCCTTGAGGTAGACGTTTTCCATTTCCCGCTGCTGGTAGAGCCTCTCCTGATGCCCCGGCAGCGAGATGAACATCTCGACATGGAAATAGCCGGCCCCCTCAAAGGCCTGCCTGACCTGCGCCAGAGGCGGCCCGTTGACAAACACCTCCTCGTGCCAGGCCACCAGTTCATAGAATCTCTTCTCGAAATCCTTCCCGGTCATGCCCCGTTTCTGAAAGGCTTGAACCCGTTTTTGGACCCGCTCTGCCGAGTAGTAGTCGGAAAAGCTGCCCATGGGAAAGAGGAAAAGCACATCCCACTGATCGCCCTGGCTGTGCCGCATCCAAAAAGGGCGGGCATCGCCGGCATCGTCGTAAAAGGTCATGTGGCCCTTGTAGAGCTGAATGAAGTCCAGCAGCTTGCCCGGCGCCGCCCGCACCATCATGGCCTTGTAAAGCTCTTCAGCCTTCAGTTCGGCAGTCGGCGCCGCCAGGGCGAGCACAGTCAAACAGATCCAAAAACAGGGTTTCTTGGCCACTTCGACTCCTTTGGGCAAAATGCAGGTTCAACATCGGGCTTCAATCGCCCGCCTATCATACGCGACGATTGCAGGGATCGAAAGGCCCGTGCGGCGACCTGGTGACTCCTCAGTCCCCTTTGATGGCGCATCTGAGCCTGGCAAGCAGCTGGAACTTGTCCAGAACCGGATTGCACCAGCCCGCAGTAATGCAGTACGCCCGTGAAAAAGGCGCCTGATGGTGATGGTCGTGATGGCTCTTTGAGAGGATCACTCCAAGAGCCTGAAGAAAGCCGACGATCCTGGGAGGGCAGCTGCAGTGGGCCCACTTATGAAACTGATTGGTCCAGGCGAGGCCCAGGGCGAATGAGAAAAAAAGCGTATGGCACCAGATCGAAAGCAGATCTTCCTTGGCGGGGCCTCCAAGCAGGTAGACGACCAGGAGAATGGGGGCAAGCGCCAGGCAAGCGCCGCCATTTGTATAAAGAAAATCATGCTTAAGTATGTCTTCAGGATCCTTGTGATGCTCCCGAAAGGGTCTGGCGACCCCGCCAAGCAGCGGCGTCGCCTCACCGCAGATTTCATCAAAGAACCAATGAACAAGGCCAGATGCAAAATCAGCGCTCATGTAACCAAGCACGACTGCGAGGCTGAGCAGAGGCCAGAAAATCCCAGGCGGCCATGCGCTTTGGATGATCCGGACAGCCATCAGGAAGAGGAGGGAATGGCAGAGGGCAACGCCCATCAACCGCGGGATCATGATGAGCTGCTCGGAGACAGGATGACGTGGTGATTGAAGCAATCTCAATTCAGGATCCTCCATGGAAGAATCTGGCAAGAAGGTCTACTTCTTTGGTCTGCTGCCGTCACAGCGGACGGATGCCGGTCAGCGGCCGCCGCTACCCTCTTTCGAGGGAGAGCTTGAATCAAATGCTTCACGGCTTGCGTGTTTCCAGAGGTGGTTGAAGAACTCGTCAAACATCAGTGCCTCGTCCGTCAAAACTGCGTCCGAATCCGGAGCTGCAATCATCCTGTACTTGTTGCCTCCCCAATCCCATTCTGAGGCCTGGTCGGAGCCCTCATCAGAACGGACCCAGCGGCCAAAGCTGAGGTAGTGCTTTCGATGGGGCGCCTTGAGCGCAAAACCATGAATGACAGGAACTTCAGCATAGAGTCTGACTTGGAACGAAAAGCGCTTGTTCACTTTGCCGAGGGCTGCCTTCAGCCTTTGCATGTCATGGCGGATCTTCCGAAGCTGCCCTTTGGACTTGGCTGCAATGAATCGAAGCTCAGCGGGAGGAGGTTTCCTGATGCACAGTTCCGAAATATCGTCGGTGAACATCAGCAACTTGACGGTGATGCCCGAGGCTTTGGATTTTGCTGTCGATTTGATGAGCAGATTCAGTTCCTGCCAAGCCGATGCCATATCGAGGCCAAGATGGTGGATATTGATAGTCCTCTTGTGACGGACTTGCTTGAGTTCATCTCTGAGGCTCTTCTGGCAAGTGCTGAGTGAATGGAGCTTGTTGGGTGCCTGGAGGTATTGGATTGCATTCCTCTCAATCCGATTGAGCTTGCTGGTTATATCGGCCACCATGACAAACATTCCGCATAACACAAGGATAGCTAAAGGTATTAAATATTTCCAATCTTCGATGAGGCCTGTCTGCAGGAGGACGTAGGCCGCGATCGAAATCAGCGCCAGGCCTCCCGTGATCCATTTGTTCAATCCGAGAATCGCCCCGGCAAAGCGTTGCTTCAAATTCGTCATAGTTCCCCGCAAGGATCCAGGTCAGTCTTCGCAAAAGCCGCGTTCAGGACAGTCCGTAATGATTCCATCCAGGCCCAGTCCCCGGCAACGCTGGAATTCTTCCTGCTTGCACACATCGAAGGCCAGGTTCTTGATGCCGCAGGATGCCGCGCGTTCGACCGAGCTCTGGTCCAAGCGTTTGTAGTGCCATACGATGGTGTTGAGGTTGTTGCGGCCGTTCACGCACTCGGAAATAAAGCCTCTCAAGCTGAAGGGCCAACGCATGACGATAAGGCCGCAATCGACTGCAAGCATCTTGGCACACTTCGGCATCAAGTGATGCCAAAATGAAGTGACGATGA
>JANQFM010000133.1 GCA_028277865.1 Acidobacteriota bacterium | reverse complement strand
GTCTTGGCGCGAAACCTCTCACTGAACGGCCCTTCCAGGCTTCTAACTCGAAGGTGCTAAAATACACAACTATCACAGCGCGAACAACCGTGCGGCGGTTGGGCAAGGCCGGGCATGAATCGCAAGAAACTGCTTCGGAAAATCTACTGGATCTCGGGGTTCCTCTCCTTTTTCATCCTGGTTTACCTGGGCAGCATCATCTTCCTCAACCCCTCCTCCGTAGGCAGTCCTGACTTCGGGCGCTTCATCAATATTTGGGCATTGATCTGGACGGTCAATTTCCTGATCGTCGTCCTGTTGGCCTTCATCCTGGCCCGCAACCTGATCAAGCTTTTCTTCGAGTACCAGGCCAACCGTTCGGGAAGCCGCATCAAAGCCAAGCTGGTGGCCTCCCACATCGTGGTTTCTCTTTTCCCGGCCCTTATCATGTCTGCCCTGGCACTGGGTCTCATCAACGAAACGCTGGATCGATGGTTCCGATCACCCTCACGACAACTGCTTCAGTCAGCAGGGCAGATCGAGCACAACTACTACCAGATCCATCGTCAGCTCATGCTGGCCAAGGTCGAGCAGGCGGTCCGGGAGTACCGCTCGGCAGGCTCGCTGCGGCAAGTCCGGCTTTCCGATCGCCAACAGGGAGGGCTGCAAGGAGTGCTGCTGCTGGACAGCCAGGGTGAAATCAAGGCTCAAAGCGGCGAGTGGGTTATCCCCCAGGATGAAGAGGCGGCCCGCCATGCCGTCGCCTCGGGCTTTTCTGTGCTGCTGCGGGAAGAGGGCTACTACGATCCCCACCAAAGCAGCCCTTCCAACCAGGGGCTGGACGGGAGCGCCACCTACGATTACGGCTTTGCCGGCCTTCCACTGCGCGCTGCGGACGGCAGTTTGGAAGGTGCTTTGATGGCTCGCTTCATTCAGCCTCAAAGCACGCAGTTTTTCCGCATCGGCGTTCAGGAAGCCTTTCAGGCCCTGGGTACGATCGAGGACGACGAGCGTTCGCTGCGTTTGGCCTACTTCTCGGTGCTGGGGCTTTCAACCGTGGCGGTGATATTCGGATTCGTCTGGCTGGCCACCTACATCGGCCGTCGCCTCACCGCTCCCATCGAGGCTCTGGCCACCGGTTCCCAGGAATTGGCCGGAGGCAACCTGGACCACCGGGTCGAGGTAGACACGGTGGACGAATTGGCCGTGCTGGTCGATTCCTTCAACCGCATGGCGGAGGAGATCCGCCACAGCCGCCAGCAGCTGGAGAGGGCCAACGAAGATCTGCGCGCATCGAACGTTCAACTGGACGAGCGGCGGCGATTCATCGAGACCATCCTGCACAATATCGCCACCGGAGTGATCAGCCTCGATCCGCAGGGCGTTGTGCAGGCCGTCAATGAAGCTGCTTTGAAGATGTTTCAGGTCAGACGCGAAGAGGCCTTGCAGCGCCCCATTCGTGAAATCGCCGATGAGGCCTTCTACAACGAGTTTCTGGAACTCAAGAAAAGGGCTCATCTGTACGGCGCTTACCGCAAGGAGCTCAGCCTGAGCCCCGGCGGGCGTCAAATGCATATCGCCGCCACCATCACCCTCAGCCGCAGCGCCTCGGGCCCGGACACCCAATACCTGATCGTGCTGGACGATTTGACCGAGCTGATCCAGGCCGAAAAGTTCGCCGCCTGGCAAGAAGTGGCCCGGCGCCTGGCCCACGAGTTCAAGAACCCCCTCACTCCCATCCAGCTTTCAGCCCAACGCGTCCAAAAGCGATTCCTCAAGCTGGCCTCCAAGCCCCTTATTTCCCCGCAGGAGGTCGAGGAGTTCGGGGATATCCTCAGCGACGCCATGCGGATCATCGTCAGCGAGGCCGAGATCCTCAAGTCGCTTGTGTCCGAGTTTTCGCGCTTCGCCCGCCTGCCTGCCTGCAAGCCCCGTCCTGTGGCCATCAACGAGTTGATCGAGCGCACCCTGACGCTTTATGACGGCGGGTTGCAGGGCATCGCCATCCACAAGGACTTTGATCCCGAACTGGACCAGCTGCAGGCCGACCCCGACCAGATGCAGCGCGTCTTCGTCAACCTGATCGACAATTCGTTGGACGCCCTGGCCGACAGCAACGGCGAAGGCGCGCTGACCTTGCGCACCCGCGTCAATACGGCTCGCCAGTCGGCTCGGTTGGAGGTCCGCGATACGGGAACGGGAATCGCCCCCGAAGACTATGAAACCCTCTTCCTGCCCTATTTCTCAACCAAGAAGAAAGGGACCGGCCTGGGCCTGGCCATCGTCCGCCAGATCATCTCCGAGCATCATGGCTCCATCCGGGCCGAACCCAATCAGCCCAGAGGAACCAGCTTCATCATCGAGCTGCCGTTGGGATAGTAGTCAGTTGTCAGTTATCAGTGGGAAGGTCTGAAGGTCGGGAGTCGGAAAGACTGTAAACTCTGCGGACCTTGGACCTTGGACCTTGGACCAGACTCCCTCACTGACAACTGACAACTGACAACTGATAACATTCCCCCATGAGCACCTCAGACGGTGCGGCGAGGGTGCTGATCGTCGATGACGAACCCAATGTGCGCCGGTCGCTGCAAGGCATTCTCCAAGATGAAGGATTCGAGGTCGAAACGGCCTCTTCGGGCGAGGAATGCCTGGGCCTTTTTGACCGGCGCAGCTTTGACGCCGTATTCCTGGACATCTGGCTGCCGGGCCGGGACGGTATGGAAGTGCTCAAGCAGATCAAGGACCGGCGCCCCGGCCAGTCGGTCATCATGATCTCCGGGCACGGAACCATCGAAGCGGCCGTCCGGTCCACCAAGCTGGGCGCATTCGACTTTATTGAAAAGCCCCTTACGCTGGAGAAGGTCCTCTTGGTGCTGCAGCACGCCCTGCGCCTGCAAAGACTGGAAGAGGAGAACCGATCCCTCAAAGACCTGGTGCGCCGCCAGACTGTCATGATCGGCAGTTCGGTTCCCATGCAGGCGCTGCGGCAGCAAATCGACTATGCGGCCCCCACCGAGGCCCGGGTGCTGATCTACGGAGAGAACGGTACCGGCAAGGAATTGGTGGCACGACTGCTTCACCTCAAAAGCGCCCGCCACAACAAGCCCTTTGTCGAGGTCAACTGCGCCGCCATACCCGACGATCTGATCGAAAGCGAGCTTTTCGGCAGCAGCAAGGGCGCCTACACTGGCGCCACCGAGGAACGCCAGGGCAAGTTTGCCGCCGCCGACCGGGGGACGATTTTCCTGGACGAGGTGGGCGACATGAGCCTCAAGAGCCAGGCTAAAGTGCTGCGCGTGCTGGAGGAGCAGCGCTTTTACCCGGTGGGCAGCAACGAAGCGGTCAAGGTCAACGTCCGCACCATTGCGGCCACCAATCAGGATTTGGAGGAGAGGATTCAGTCAGGGGACTTTCGCGAAGATCTTTTCTTCCGGCTCAACGTCATCCCCTTTCAAGTGCCGGCCTTGCGCGAGCGCCTGGAGGACATCCCCGAACTGTATGATTATTTCATGGACCGCTACAGCCGCCGCTACGGCCGTCCGCCCAAGCCTGCAACCACCGAAGCCCTGGCCCGAATGCGCGGCTACGGCTGGCCGGGCAACGTGCGCGAGTTGAAGAACATGGTGGAACGGCTGGCCATCATGCACCGAGAAGACCAAGTCCAGGCCCGGGACTTGCCCCGCAGCGTTCGATGGAACCGTGAAAAGCCGGAGCCAGCCGACCCCCAGACGCTGCAGCAAGCCCGCGAAGCCTTCGAACGCCGCTTCATCGAAGGCAAGCTGCAGGAAAACGGGGGAAACATCTCCCGCACCGCCGCCGCCATCGGCCTTCAGCGCAGCCACCTGCACAGGAAAATGAAAGCCTTGAAGGTACGTGCATAGCCGGCCTCTCCTCCCCCAGCACCATGACACCACTCGCTTTCCAATCCGAGATCGAAGCCTTCCTCACCGCCCTGCGCTACGAAAAGAACTACTCCCCCCGCACGCTGGATGCCTATTCCCGAGACCTGTTTGAATTCACCTCCTACCTGACCCGCGGCTTGCAGGACGATTCCCTGAAGCTCGAAAAGATCGACCACATCGGCATCCGGGAATTCTTGGGCTGGCTCTACCGCAAAGGCAACGGCAAGAGTTCAGTTGCCCGCAAGCTGGCCACCTTGAAGTCCTTTTTTCGCTTCCTGCACTCCGAAGGGCGGTTGGCTGTCAATCCGGCTCGCCTGGTCAAGAGCCCCAAGCTGCCCCAAAAAAGTCCTCGAACCCTTTCCATTCAAGAAGTGGACTCCATCCTGGATCTGCCCGACGCCTCCTCTGCCAAAGGATTGCGAGACCGTGTGATGCTGGAATTCCTTTACGCCAGCGGACTGCGCGTCAGCGAACTGGTGGGGTTGGACATGCAGGACCTGTCGCTGTCGCAGCGGCTCGTCCGGGTGTCGGGCAAGGGACGCCGCCAACGCCTGGTCCCCTTCGGCAAGCGCGCACTTTCGGCCCTCGAAGCCTACCTGCCGGCCCGCCTGAGAATCCTGTCGCGCCAAGGCTGCCGAAAAGACGCCGACGCCTTGTTCCTCAACCTGCGCGGAGGTCGCCTGGGTGTCCGGTCGGTGCAAAAGAAGCTGGCCGAGTACGTGCGGCTGAGCGCCCTGGCGCTCAACGTCCACCCCCACACCTTCCGCCATTCCTTCGCCACCCACCTGCTCAACAATGGCGCCGACCTGCGCTCCGTCCAGGAATTGCTGGGCCACAAAAGCCTCTCCACCACCCAGCGCTACACCCACCTGACCGTCAACGAACTCATCCGCACCTACCGCAAATCGCACCCAAAGGCTCGGGAAAGGGAGTGAGGGTTTCGCGCAAAGACGCAAAGAACGCTAAGCTTGGGGAATGATGGAAACCAGGCAAGGCTCACCCTGCTTTGGTCTTTGCGCCCTTTGCGTCTTGGCGCGAAACCTCGTGTTGCCCCTCCTGCTGCTCTCCGCACGCAGCAGCACCGGTAGCCCCTCGCAGCTTGTTCAGCCGGACGAGTGGTGGCATGTGCAGCCGCGTCCCGGTTACGCTTCGCTGGAGAAGGTGGGGGTTTTTCAGGACTGGTTCGAAGTCTACAAGCTGCTGGAGGGCACCTACGCCATTTACGAACCCTACCAGTTCGAGGAAGTGATCAGCTACCTGGTGCTGGGGCAGGAGCGAGGCGTTCTGGTCGACAGCGGCAACGGCATCGGCGACATCCGAGCCGTGGTGCAGGAGTTGACCGATCTGCCCGTCTCCGTCCTGCTCACTCATGAGCACTACGACCACGTGGGAGGTGCCTACCAATTCGAGGAAGTGGCCATCCGTGATCATCCAGCGGCCGTTCAGCGCCTGCAAGCGGGCCGGGCAAACTCGGAGGCGCGACGCTGGGTCGAGGGGAACTACGTCTGGAAGCCTCTGCCCAAAGGAGTCGATCCGGAGACCTGGTCGGTTCAGCCCGCCGAGCCCACCCGCCTATTGCAGGACGGCGAGATCATCGACCTGGGCAACCGAACCCTGGAAGTGATCGCCGCACCGGGCCACTCCCCCGGCTCGGCCTGCTTCCTGGACCCTGCCTACCGTCTGCTATTTACCGGAGACCATTTTTACCCCGGCCCTTTGTACGCCCATGCCGGGGATGTCGATTTGGACAGCTATTTGGCCTCCAACGACAGATTGGCTGCCCGTATTGCCGAGTACGACCACGTCCTGCCGGGCCACAACGAGCCATTGGTCGCCGCCCAGGTCATCCCCCGCGTCAGCCAGGCCTTCCGCACCATCTTCGAGGGAGGCGGCGAGTTCAGTGAAGATGAGGGGCTGCGGCGCTACAGATTTGGCGGGTTCGACATTCTGATTAGAGCCGAATCGGTTCGGGAACGGCAGGAATAGAATGCGAGTTTTAGCTTTAGCCTTGCTCCAGCATTCCAAACTGCCAGCCGGTCAAGATGCCTTCTCCAATTCCGCAATGGCTTCTCGGACAACCTTGGGATGGCGGTCGATCACGATCAGGAGGATTCGGGCCGCTTTTTCAGGATGGCGGATCCCCTGCTCCCAGTTCCGTACTGTGCTCAGTGAGAATCCGAATGCGTCCGCGAATCCCTTCTGAGTCAGGTTGAGGCGCTTGCGCAACGCCCGAACGTCCACCGAAGGGATTTCCACCCTGGTTTTCCTTGCCCCTTCAACCTGTCGACCTTGGGCGAACGCCAGCGCGTTTCCCATTCCTTCTATGAGATCCTCTCCCAGCTTGCTCATCGTTTCTCTCCTCGATATTCAGAAACAACCTTGCTGGTCAGTTGACGAAGCTTGGATTTCTCTGCGGCTGACAACGACTCCTTGGCCGCTTTCCGATAGATGGCCAGAAAGAAGAGGGGAACCCGGTCATCATGGTAGTAGTAAATGACGCGGACTCCACCGCTTTTTCCCTTGTCGGCTCTGGCCCACCGCACCTTCCTTAATCCTCCCGTCCCACGAATTCGAACTCCGGCCTGGGGATTGAGAGCGATGAAATACTTGAACTCATCCAGTTCAGCCTCGGAGAGGCAACTTGACGCCATCCGTCCAAAAGGTGGGACTTCGACGATGGTGACCAGCGTCTTCATTTTAACAGAAAGCTACCCCAATGAAGTACCACAAGTCAAGCGGCTCGCTTTATTTGGAATTCAATTATTGGTGCCTTGGGATTCTAGGGAGGACTGGTCGATGACCTGAAAGCCTTCCTTTTGGGCGGCAGCCACGAGTTGATTGTCCAGGCAGACCAACTCCAAACTGGGCGGACGCCCTTCGGAAGCCAGGAATGCTCCAGCCAGCTGCAAAGCATCAGCGGCTCGTAAATCGTGGACGCGAACAAACCGCACGGCCGTGTCTCGAATGGTCTCCACGGGATCGATCAGGTGCCAGACCTGGGCCAGCTTGTGAAGCTGCCGGAAGGCATTTCTTGCCGACTGAGCAGGCAACAGGCCCATGCGCTCGAGGCGAGCCACCGCTGAGGCGCATTCGACCTCGGTTCCCCACCAAACGGCGACACTTTGCTCGTCCTGAAACAGCGCTTCAAGAGGCTCGCTGGTGTCT
>JANQFM010000064.1 GCA_028277865.1 Acidobacteriota bacterium | reverse complement strand
TCCTGCGCTGCCGGCCTCTTCCCAAAGTCCTACTCTCCGGTTCGGCCATCGGCTTTTATGGCGACCGGCAGGATGAGCAACTGGACGAGTCCAGCGCTGCCGGCGACGGGTTTTTGGCAGAGGTCGGAACCCGCTGGGAAGAGGAGGCCCAGCCGGCGGTCGAAGCCGGAGTCCGGGTCGCCTTCCTACGCACCGGGCTCGTCCTTTCCACCCAGGGCGGCGCACTGGCCAAGATGCTGGGCCCGTTTCGCAAAGGCCTGGGGGGACGGCTGGGCGGCGGACGCCAGTGGATGTCCTGGATCCACTTGGAAGACGAGGTTCAAGCCATCCGAATGGCTCTCGACAACCCGGAGGTCTCAGGCCCCATCAATCTGACGGCGCCTCATCCGGTGACCAACAAGGAATTTACGCGAACTCTGGCTGCTGCCCTGCGGCGGCCCGCCCTCTTTCCGGTCCCGGCCTTCGTCCTCAAGCTGGTCGTCGGCAGGGAAATGGCACAGCAACTCCTGCTGCAGGGGCAGCGTGCTCTTCCCAAGAAACTGGAACGGCATGGATTCCAGTTTCGTTTTAGTCAACTTGAAGAGGCGTTGTCGGACCTGCTGAAACAAAGCGAAGGAAGCTGATCGGCGGGGCAGACAACTGCTCACACATCGAATAAGGAGAAGTTCGGATGAAGAAGATTTCTTGCCTGGTTTTGATAGCAGCCCTTAGCCTGCCCATGGCTCTGCTTGCCCAAGCCCCCCGCGGGACTGCCAAGGCGTCCTTTAGCGGCAAAAGTGTGGAGATCAGCTACGGCCGTCCCTCATTGGCGGGCCGAGATATGCTGAGTCGTCTGCGACCTGGGCGCCCCTGGCGCATGGGCGCGGACAGCCCCACAAGCCTGAAGACGGAGGCCACACTCGATTTCGACGGCCAGACCGTCGAACCCGGCACCTATCAATTGCAGGCCCTCAAAACGGAAGAGGGCAAGTGGCACCTGCTGGTCAGATCCGACGGCACCAAGGTGGCCGAGGTGCTCTGCCAGTCCAGCAATGGGGATGAGAAGGTTGAAACCTTCACCATCGAGTTGCATGCCGACGGCAACCAAGGCGAGTTCAAAATGGCCTGGGACACCCTGCGCGTCGACACCACTTTCAAGGCCAATTAGCCCGGATTCTCATGGATTGCCGCAGCAGGCATCCCGTGAAAAAGCCGGGCTTGAAGGCCCGGTTTTGCTCCTCCCGCCGCCGACTTGCTAGACTGCACTATGCCTCGGGGAGCAGTCCAAGAGGCGCCCTTGCGGATTCTGGGCGCCCGCCAAAACAATCTCAAGAACATCGACGTGGAGATCCCCTCCAACCAGCTCACTGTAGTCACCGGAGTGAGCGGATCGGGGAAGTCCAGTTTGGTTTTCGACACGCTTTACGCCGAAGGGCAGCGGCGCTACGTCGAGTCTCTTTCCGCTTACGCCCGGCAATTTTTGGAGCGCCTCGACAAGCCTCTGGTGCGCGAAATCGAGGGCATCCGACCGGCCATCGCCATCCGTCAGCGCAACACGGCCCGCAATCCTCGATCGACAGTGGGGACGGTCACCGAGATCTACGACTACCTGCGGCTCCTCTATGCCCGGGTGGGCCGAATCCAATGCCGCGGCTGCGGGCGATTGGTTCAAAAAGACAGCGTAGACGACGTGGTGGGCAGGCTGATGGAACTGCCCGAAGGAAGCCGAATCTACCTCACCTTTCCCTTTGAGGACAGCCTGCTCGACCTGGGGCGCGAGCAGGACGGCAAGCGCAAGCAGGCGTCTTTGGAGAAGCTGCTGGAAAGCTGCCTCAAACAGGGCTTCTTGCGCTTTATCCGATCAATGGAAGGTCCGCGCCCCCAGATTCATCAGCTGCCCGGCGACAAGCCCTGTTCGCGAAAGCAGCTCATGGAGTCTCAGGTGCTGGTGGACCGGATCGTGATCCGTCCCGATCAGTCCGACCGGCTCACCGACTCCATCGAAACCTGCTACGCCGAAGGCAACGGAGTGGTGCAGGCCATCCTGCTCGACCAGCCCGACGAGACGAGCAGTTTGCTGCGCTTCACCGAACGCCTGGAGTGCCAGTACTGCAACATCCAGTACCAGCGCCCCGAGCCGCGCCTGTTTTCCTTCAACAATCCTTTTGGGGCCTGCCCGACCTGCCAGGGATTCGGCAACACCATGAGCATCGACCCCCAACTGGTCATCCCCAATTCGGGGAAGACTCTTCGGCAAGGCGCGGTTGACCCTTTCACCAAGCCTCGCTACTCGCATTTTCAGGCACGCCTGGAAGAGTTTGCCTCGGACTGGGGAATCCCTCTCGACCTGCCCTACCGGGAGCTGGACGGGGTGATGCGCCAGGTCATTTGGGAAGGGAAAGGGCATTTTCCAGGCGTGGAGGGCTTTTTCAAACGGCTGCAGCGCAAGAAGTACAAGATGCACGTGCGCATCTTCATCAGCCGCTACCGGGGTTACACGCGCTGCCCCGATTGCGGCGGAGAGCGTCTGCGCAAGGAGGCTCTGGATGTGCGCATCGGGGGCTGGGGCATCACCCGGCTCACCACTTGGCCAATTGACCGCGCCAGCCGGTTCTTCAATGACCTGCAACTGGACGACACCGACTCGAAGATCGCCCACAAGCTGCTGCGGGAGATCCGGCAGCGGCTGGGACTCCTGGTCCAGGTGGGGCTCGAATACCTGACCCTGGACCGGCTCACCTCCACCTTGAGCGGCGGCGAGATGCAGCGCATCCAGCTTTCCGCCTCGCTCAGCTCCTCGCTGGTGGGAACCCTTTACGTGCTGGACGAGCCTTCCATCGGGCTGCACCCCCGCGACGAGGGGCGCCTCATCTTGATCCTCAAGAAATTGCGGGACTTGGGCAACACCATCGTGGTCGTCGAACATGACCGGGACATGATGGAGCAGGCGGATACGGTGATCGACATCGGACCCGGCGCCGGGGAGCAGGGCGGCAAGCTGGTCCACAGCGGCAACCTCCAATCGCTCATCCGCAACCAGCAGTCGCTGACCGGAAACTACCTGGCCGGACGCCGCCAGATCCCCACTCCCACCTTCCGACGCTCTCCCGACGGGCGTTTCTTGACCGTCAACGGCGCCGCCCAACACAACCTCAAAGACCTCACCGTCAAGATCCCTCTGGGATTGCTGGTCTGCGTGACCGGAGTCTCGGGGTCGGGCAAGTCCACCCTGGTGCAGGACGTCCTCTATCCGGCGCTTAAGAAGCTCAAGGGCGAATGGAAGGGATCGACGGGCAGCTACCGTTCCATCAGCGGAGAGGATCAAATCAGCGAGGCCCTGCTGGTCGACCAGACTCCCATCGGCCGGACGCCCCGCTCCAATCCGGTGACCTACACCAAGGCCTTTGACGAGATCCGAAAGATCTTCGCCTCGCTGCGCGAAAGCCAAGGCCGAGGGTTCACGGCGGGCAACTTCTCCTTCAACATTCCGGGAGGGCGCTGCGAAGCCTGCCAGGGATCGGGCACCATCACCGTCGAGATGCAGTTCCTGGCCGACGTGGAACTGGTCTGCGAGGACTGCAAGGGAAGCCGCTACCAGAGCCGCCTGTTGGAGGCTCGGTACAAGGGGAAGAGCATCGCCGACGTGCTGCAGATGACCGTCAATCAGGCGATCCGCTGTTTCAAGGGGCACGCCGCCTTGCTGCGCAAGCTGCGTGTCCTGCAGCAGGTGGGGTTGGGCTACCTGCGCCTGGGCCAGTCGGCCACCACTCTTTCAGGAGGAGAGGCCCAGCGCCTCAAGCTGGCCACCTACCTTTCCCAAAAGACCTCCAAGCATCCCTTGTTCATCTTCGACGAACCCACCACGGGATTGCATTTCGACGACATCCACAAGCTGCTTCGCGCCTTCGGTCGCCTGCTGGACAAAGGCGCCACCGTACTGGTGATCGAACACAACCTGGACGTGATCCGCTGCGCCGACTGGATCCTTGATTTGGGTCCGGAAGGGGGCGAGGAAGGGGGACGGCTGGTGGCCGAGGGCCCTCCCGAGGAGATCGCCCAGGCCGAGTCGTCGCATACGGGCCAGTTCCTGCGGCGGGTGCTGGGGTAGGGA
>JANQFM010000059.1 GCA_028277865.1 Acidobacteriota bacterium | reverse complement strand
CTGCAGGCGGCCTCGGACCATATCCTGCAGCAGCGGCTTCAAAAGTATCCCCAGGAATTGTGCTGCCCAGGCAGCTTTTTCAAGAACCTGTTGGTCTCCGAGCTCTCAGAGGCGCAGCTGCGGAGGATTCCCGAGCACTTTGTCCAATATGGAAAGATCCCTGCCGGAATGCTGCTGGATGCTGTGGGCGGCAAGGGACAATGCTGCGGCGGCGCCCGGGTGGCCGAATATCACGCCAACTTGTTCATCAATGACGACAAGGCATCCGCCAGCGACCTTCTCGGGCTCTCGAGCCGGCTTGCACAAAGGGTCTGGGAACGCTTCGGAGTCGCTTTGGCCCCGGAAATCCGGATTGCCGGACAGAATTTCTTCTCCAATTGGCCGCCCGGCGGCACCGCAGGGTCATTTCCGGCAGGTGCAAGTGGAACAAAATAGAAGGGCGCTTGCAGCGAGCCCGACAGGAAGACAAAGGGAGAATCATGAGCGTCACACTACAAGAGGATCTTCAAGCTGAGGGAAGGCAAAAGAAACCTTCCGTTTGGAACGAAACTCTGCAGCGCACCACTTTTACCATTCAGGGCGGGCGCAGGCTGAGCGGCACCTACCCGGTTCAGGGAAATAAGAACGCCGCTCTTCCCCTGATCGCTGCTTCTCTTTTGTCTCCCCGCCCTGTGACGCTCCGCAGGGTTCCCCGCATCCGTGACGTCTACAACTTGCTGAGGCTGGTGGAAGCTCAAGGTGCCGGAGTGGATTGGGACGAGCACCGCCTGATCATCGATCCGACAGGTCTGAAAGACTCTGCCGAGATGCCCGATGAATTGGTGCGGCGACTGCGGGGAGGCGTGCTGCTGCTGGCACCTTTGGCTCATCGCTACGGACAGGTCTGCTGCACCCTGCCGGGAGGCTGCCCCATCGGGCGCCGCTCTTTCGAGGCACACTGGAATGTTTTCCGGGCGGCCGGCTTCGATGCCCGCCAACGCGAAGGGCGCATTGAGATCAATCGTCGCCGAAATGTCGATGCTCCCCAGGTCTTTTTGCGCGAGGCTTCGGTAACAGGCACCGAGAACGCCCTGATCCTTTTCGCCGCACTGGGCCGGGGACGCATCGAAAACCCGGCCCGCGAACCCCACGTGCTGGCCTTGATCGATTTCCTGCGCCAGTTGGGCTGCCGAATTGAAGCCCATCCCCTGCACTTCGAGCTGAGCCGGGGCGTCGATCCCAGGGCGGAACCGGTGCAGTTCGAGGTTCCCGCCGACTACATCGACGCCGGCA
>JANQFM010001001.1 GCA_028277865.1 Acidobacteriota bacterium | reverse complement strand
GGCCGACCACTTGTCGTGAAGTCGGTCCACCCGGCAGTCACGCGGGCAAGCCCTGCAGTCCTCCAGCGACGCCACCGCATGTTCGGCGCGCTGTCGCAGTTCGGCGGGGTCCAATGTGAGGTAAGCGGGTTGGAAGGACTGAGACGAGATTGTGAATTCCATGGATTCACCTTGGTGAGATTTCATTGCGAACTCCGACTGCCGGATGATCACCAAAGCGTTTTCACGTCAGGGGCTTGCAGAAGAGCCTCTCACCGCCGTTCCTGGATAAACGCCTTGATCTGGCTTTCCAGCACCGTCAGCGGGATCGATCCGTTGAGCAGCACGGCATCGTGAAAGGCGCGGATGTCGAACTTGGCGCCCAGTTCGCTTTCCGCCTTGCGGCGCAATTCCCGGATCTTGAGTTCGCCGATCTTGTAGGCCAGCGCCTGGCCCGGCCAGGAGATGTAGCGGTCGGTTTCGGTGCGGATTTCGTGCAGCGACAAGGCAGTGTTGGAGGCCAGGTAGTCCATGGCCTGTTGGCGCGTCCAGCCCATGGCGTGCAGCCCCGTGTCCACTACCAGCCGGCAGGCCCGCCACATTTCGTAGGTGAGCCGTCCGAAGTTGCTGTAGGGATCGGTGTAAAAGCCCGCTTCCAGCCCCAGCCGCTCCGAATAGAGTCCCCAGCCTTCTCCGAAAGCCGAAAACCCTGTGAAGCGGCGGAAATGGGGCAGGCCTTCCAGTTCCTGGCGCAGGGCGTTCTGCAGGTGATGCCCCGGTACCGCTTCGTGCAGCGTCAAGGCTTCCAGGGCGTACAAGGGCCGGCTTTCCAGGGCGTAGGTGTTGACCCAGTAAAAGCCCGGCTGAGTCGAGCCGATGGGAGCGCCCACGTAACGTCCGGCAGTGTACTTGGGCGCGATGGAGTCTGGGACCGGCTCGACTCCGTAAGGCAGCCGGGGCAGCGTCTTGAAGAAGGCGGGCAGCTTGGCGTCCATCCGCTTGGAGATGTCGCGGGCATTCCTGAGCAGTTCATCGGGCGTCTTGGCGTAAAAGCGCGGGTCGGTGCGCAGGAAGTTCAGGAATTCGTCAAAGCTGCCCTGGAATCCGACCTGGGCAATGATTTCTTGCATTTCCGATCGGATGCGGGCCACCTCTTGAAGGCCGGTCTGGTGAATCTCGTCGGCGCTGAGAGGCAAGGTGGTGAAGTGCTCGATCAGGTGGGTGTAGTAGCGACGCCCGTCGGGCCAGTCCGAAGCGCCGATGGTGGTCCTGGCGGCGGGGCGGTACTCGCCCACAAAAAAGTCGAGGAATTTCCTGTAGGCCGGGGAGACCGCTTCCAGCACCGCCGCTTCCCCCAGGCTTGCCAGCCGCTGCCGCTCGGATTCGGCCAGCGTGGCGGGAAACTTCTCGAAAGGCTCGTAGAAGACGCTTTGCGAGGCATCGTCGGCTATGTGGGCCAGGATCGAAGTCTCGTAGCCTTGCAGGATCACCTGGGGCTGGGTGAAGCCGATTTCAAGCCCCCGGCGCATCAGCTCGATGTGCTGGTCCACGTAGAGCGGAAAGGCGCGCAGCCGGGCGATGTAGTTTTCGTAGTCTTCAACACTGGAGAGAGGAACCCGCTTGGGCAGCCGGGCAAAGCCGATATGGAATCCGCTGTCGGCCAGGATGGGGATCAGATGGCTTTGGAATTCAAAGCCGGCGATCCGGTCTTCCAGAAGCAGTTTGAAGATGTCGTAGTTCACCTGATCCTGGCGTTCCAGCCGGCTGCGGTCGATGGATTGGAGACGCTTGAGCATTTCGCGCCAGTATTCGGCCCGGCGCGCTTCGTCCTCGACCGTCACGCTGGGCAGGCGGTCGTTGTAGCGGCGGTCGCCGGTGGAAGTGGCAAATAGCGGGTTTTCGCTTAGGCGGAATTCCCAAGCCTCTTCGAATAGTTCGTCCAGCGGCCGGGAGGCATCCTCTGAAGCGGGCGTCCCGCAAGCCGTCAGGATCATCAGCAGCGCAACACCGGATTGGAATCGTGTCATGGCGGCGGTTATATCACCGGCAACGGGGCCCTGTCTTGATTTTTTGACTTTTTCGAGCAGAACCAGCAAGTGACGCCTGAGCCAGAAACCTAACTCGATCCTGCTGAAAGACCGCAAGCCCGGCGAGCCCGCAACTTCTGGGGGTGACATTGCCTGGGGGCTGGATCATAGATATGCAAAAAGCTGTTACAATCCTCGTAACCTTCAAGCAGGCAGATTCCGACAAGAACCCAGAAAGAGGTAAAAGCATGCCAAACTCAGTCACATTCGACAGTGCCGAACAGTTTATGGATGCCGCGCAGCTGCACGATGCGGGAGTAGAGCACCTTCTCGACGAAGGGACAATCATCGTGATCCGCAAGCACCGAGGCCGCGAATTCAAGTTCAAGATAGCCACCGAGAAGCAAAGAGGCGGCCAATCGATCTCCGACTACTATGACAAAGCATTCTTCAACCCCGGCGGAGCCGCCGCCGGCAAGAAGGGCGGCAAAAAGGGCGGCAAGAAAGGCAAATAGGCACCGCCTCATCAAGTCGCTCAAATCCGATTTAGGCCACGCCGCGGCGGTAAAGGGGGGCTCGGGAGGCCAGGGCGGTGGGGGTCTCCATGGCCTTGTTGAAGTCTCTGATGCCCTCCAGGAAGAGGCGGTAGATTTGATCGGAAGTCGCGAAGGGGGCGTCGTACACGGGCGGCAGTTCCTCGTTGTACAGGGCGTAGTCCTTGTGGTGGAGCTTCAAACCGTACTTTTGCGGCTCATCATGAAAGTCGGTGCCGGGATAAGGCACCAGAACGGACAGGTAGGAGGCAGTCAGCAATCCCCGCTCGATCCAATGGGTGACCCGATCCAGCGAACGCCGCATGGCCGAAAGGGTCTCGTTGGGAAAGCCGAGCACCATAAAGGTGCAAGTGGGGATGCCCGTGTCGCGCAGCTCGGCCAGGGCATCCTCGATGACGTGAAGCTTGGTGCGCTGCTTGAATTGATTTTGGCTGTCCTGAGAAATGGTTTCCAGTCCGATTTCCACCCAACGGCAGCCGGCCCGGTAAAGCGCCGGCGCCAGGCGCTCGTCGCGCAGGCAGTTGAGGCGGGTCTGGCAATCGAAGTGGATATCGCCCTGCTCCTCCAAAGCCTGGCAGATTTCCAGTGTCCGAGGGATATTGAGCGTAAAGGTCTCGTCCCCGAAATAGATGTGGTGATGCCGGCCGTAACGGTCCCGGTAGGACCGGATCTCAGACAGGACCCGCTCAATGGGGAAGTAGTAGGGCTTGCGGCCAATTGTCTGGATCGTGCAGAAAGAGCAGGTGAAAGGGCAGCCCAAGGCGTAGTTCTGACGGATGTAGCGAAGGTCGGACCCGGAGGATCTCGGGAACATTTCGACCCTCGGAAAAGGGATTTCCTCCACCGGAATGTCGGGATAACGACGAGTGGTCGAAACAACTTTGCCGTCGGCCTCGAAGGTCAAATGGCCCACCTGGGAAAGGTCGCCGCCATCGTGCAAAGCCTTGAGGAGATCGACCAGCGCATATTCCCCCCGATCCGTCACCACGTAGTCCACGCTGGGATGCCGCGCCAACTCCCGATGAAGGGGCGTGGCCACGCAGCCGCCGAAAAGGTTGATCGAATCGGGGTAGAGGTCTTTGACCATGTCGGCGATCTGCAAGGCGGCAGGAAGGTTGAGCGTCATGGGCGAAAAGAGGTAGATGTCGCCCGGCTGCCGGCTCAAGGTGTTGAAAATGCGGTTTTCATCGATCCCGTCCAGTACGGCGCATTCGGTGAAGAAATCCAGCGCCCTCAGGTCTGTGAAGCCTGCATCGTGAACGACGCCTCCCAACCAGGTCACCCAATGAGGCAGCTCGAAAAGGAATTTCTCCAGGGGGCGTGCATGCGGATGAACCGAGTAATAGCGGGAGTCAAAGCTCTCCCAATACTCAGATCGGCCGGTTACGTTGCGAAGAGGAATTGGCGTATGCACAAAAACGAGACTTTTCAGCTTTCGCAAACCAGCCTCCCTATCATCTCGCCTTCTGCTCTTTTCCAAAGAGGAAACAGGCTTTTTTCGGTATAAAACACAGCGGATGCGTTTTTCGCACTTTTTAAGATCCTACAGCAGCGAAGAAATCTAGTCAAACAAAATAGCATGTGGACTTTGCAAATTGCTGCAAACCGGAAGCGTTTGCAGTGGCCAGTTTTGTGCTTTGCTGTCGATCGGATGGAACAGGGAACAGGGAACACGGAACAAGGGAGAGAGCCAGGAGGCCGATGCCCATCAAACCGCATCGGAGAAAGGAGAGAAAGCTGTCTGCTTTTGGCAGTTCTGACGATCCGCAGTGACGCCTTCGGCCACGCCCACCGGTTTCGGCCGTGTGCCCTATACGCTCTGTGCTCTCTGCAATTGTGCGGTTTTGGCTGCCGGCTGCGAACTGCCAACTGCCAACTGCGAACTGCTTTTGCTGGTGCCGAACTTGGAGAGGACGGTTCGCTTGCGCACTTCGCTGAGCAGGGTGGTCAGGAAGATCTCGAAGCGGTGCAGCGCAAAGGGACGTTCGCCGGGCGGGCAATCGTCGAATTCCCGGTCGAAGTCTTCGAAGTCCTGCCAGTCCTTGAAGAACAGGCGTTTTTTGGAGGCCTGGTCGAAGCGCTTGAGGGTATTGCGGACGTCCTCCCAATCTTCGTCTTGGTCGCTGGCGCGGGCTTCTCCAGCCAGGCGATGCATCAACTCCAGGTCGTCCAGCAGCCGCAGGGTCTCTTCGTAGCTCTGGCGCAAGTCGTCGAAGAAACGGCGTTCGTCAAAGCCTGGGTTGAGCAGTTGGACCAAGTTGATGAAGCATTCCTGAAAGGCATTCTGGACCAGCCCCAGGGCATCCTCCATTTCAGCGTAGACCTTATTGACCGGCATGTCGGGTTCAATGGTCACCAGGCGTTCCTTGAATACTTTGCGGGTCTCCATCTTGAGGGCGAAGGTGGTGCTGAAAATGGCCTCCACGATTTCGGGCTGGTAGCGGTCCAAATAATCCCGCGAGTTGTTGAGAAGGCGGATGAAGTCCAGATAGGATCGGTAGCAGTAGGCAAACAGGACCAGCAGCTTGCGGACCTGGAAGCGCACTTTCATTTCGTCGCCGATGTAGCGGATCAGCCTCAGAATCTGAAAGAACTCAACAAGAATGAGCTCCACCTGCTCGCGGACGCCCGGCATTTCCAGGTGCAGCACCACGTCCCTCTGGATGAGGTAGCGAAACTCGGAATCCGCTGTGCAGGGCTGCAGTTCCTGGTGGGCGTCACTGGCCAGAAACCGCTCCATGTGGCTGCTCAGCAAATAGCTGAGCGCCTTGAATTCCTGCCTGGAAAGATGGGGCAGGCGAATCAGGCTTGTTGCCAAGACTTTGTACTGCTCCAAAAAAACCCAGAAAGTGAGGAAGCCTTTCAATCGTGCAGCGCTGCTCCTGTGGCGTTGCAACTGGCCCCTGGGATTCTTGTCGAGCTGGAACAGCAGGGTGGGATCCTTTCGCCGGAGCTGCTCCAACTCCCTTCGGCCCATCTGCTCTGCCAGCAGCCTCAGATCCTCGACGATTTGCAGGGAGGTCTTGACGTCGTCGACATAGTTGCGCTGGATCGGCACGGGCCCTGACTGCCCGAAGAGGTTGCCGGAGTGCTCGTGAAAGCAGTCCAGGCCATGCAGCCACAGGCCGAACTTGTTGAAATCGTTGAGCTGAAAGTAATCCGGCATGGGCAGTCCCCTTATCGGCGCGGGCCTTCAATCGGATTAACCAGGCAGACGGGGCAGACGGAACATTCCTTGTGCCCTGTTCCCTTTGCCGATAAACTTTCCGCCAGTGGAGGTGAAAAGATGCTTCCGATCAAGAGAATATTGGCGCCGACTGATTTCAGCAGCGCCTCAATGGCGGCTGTCAAAGCGGCCTGCGAGTTGGCCCGCCATTTTGAAGCCGAGTTGGAACTGCTTTACGTCGTTCCGCCCATTCCGACCCTTCCCGCCGACATGAGCTATACCTTCGACGTTCCCAACTACACTGATTCACTGCAGCAGGCGGCCGAAGAGAAACTGGCCGAGGTGGTGACCGATCAGGTCTCCTCCGGTATCCCCGCCCGCCATGGCATTGCCTTCGGCGACCCGGCTGCCGAGATCGTCCGCAAGGCCACGGAAGATCAGGTGGACTGGATCGTCATCTCCACTCACGGACTGACCGGATGGAGGCACCTGGTCTTCGGTTCGGTGGCCGAAAAAGTGGTGAGGACGGCGGAATGCCCAGTGCTGACCGTGCGGGCGCCGAGGGAGGGGTGAAGGGAAGTTGTCGGTTGTCAGTTGTCAGTCCGGAGCGGAGGGGAATGCCACAGAGGCACAGAGGACACTGAGCCTCCTGGGGTCAGAAACCGAATTCCTGCTGACTCCAACTCCCGCCCCCCGATTGCCTCTGCTCTGACAACTGATAACTGACAACTGGAGCGAAGCGACCATGACGCGTTGCGGATGGGTTCCCGAGGGGGACGAGCTTTACCGGGAATACCACGACAAGGAGTGGGGGGTTCCGCTGCATGATGACCGCAGGCTGTTTGAATTCCTGATTCTGGAGGGCGCTCAGGCGGGGTTGAGCTGGGCCACCATCCTGAAGAAACGGGAGAACTACCGCCGGGCATTCGATGGCTTCGATCCGCACAAGGTGGCCGGCTATCAGCACAGCAAGATCGGTCAGCTGCTGGCCGACCCGGGCATCGTGCGCAACCGGCTCAAGGTTGCCTCAGCAGTGACCAACGCGAAGGCCTTCTTGAAGGTCCAGCAGGAATTCGGCTCCTTCGA
>JANQFM010000010.1 GCA_028277865.1 Acidobacteriota bacterium | reverse complement strand
TCGGGCTGACGACGGATGCTGGCCAGTTCCAGCAGCCCGCCCGGTGTGGAGGTCAATTCCGGCAGCGCCGATTGGAAGGTGGTGGTGATGTGCTGGCTGCGGAAGCGCTCTGCGATGTCTGCGACGCGCGCCACCGCCTGCTCAGCCGCCTGTCCCGCCCACCAAAGCGTCAAGGCATAGGCTGCCAGGGCCATCAATGCCAGCGCTGCAATGACGGCTGGCCAGCGGTAGGCTGCCCAAGGACTTGGGGATGAAGATGGCGGGTTCATGGTTCAGTTGGCAGTTGGCAGTTGGCAGTTGGCAGTTGGCAGTTGGCAGTTGGAGAGTATAGGCCAAGGATTGAGGCGGAGAAGAGAGTACGCAGTCAAAAAAACCTGACCCAAACACACTTCCCTCTTCCCGACTCCCGACTCCCGACTCCCGACTCCTGACTCCTTCCTAATCAGAGCAACTTGACGCTCTTGGGCTGTTGGGCGGTGCAGCGCAGGTTGTCGGTGCGGCTGCCTGTCAGGACGGCGCAGGCGGTGTCGATGGCAGTTCGACGGGCCTCCTTCTCAGTTGCGCCTGAAGCGGTCCTGCAGACCGTCTGGCCATTGTATTCCACGCACACTTCGCAGCGCACCGATACTGGGCTCAAGGTGTAGTAGATCAGCACCATTACAAAGACAAGGCACAGGGCAGCAGTGACCAGCTTGGATCTCATGGGCCTGGATTATAGCAAGAGCTATCACGCAGAGACGCAGAGGCGCAGAGAGGGCGGAGGAGGGGAATCGGGAGTCGCTCGGGGGTGGCGGGCCTCTTTCTGCCCCGCTTGACCCGGCTGGCAATGCTTTTAGAGAATGAGCGGGATGCAAGTCTATTCGAATGTCTTGGAGCACATCGGCAACACCCCTCTCATTCAACTGAAGAAGATCAGCCGGGGACTCAAAGCCACCATCTACGGCAAGGCCGAGCACCTGAATCCCGGCGGGAGCGTCAAGGATCGCATCGCATTGGGCATCATCGAGGATGCCGAAAAGAGCGGACGACTCAAGCGCGGCGGAACCATTGTGGAGGCCACTGGAGGCAACACCGGGTTCGCGGCCGCCATGGTGGCCGCCTACAAAGGCTATCGGGCCATCTTCACCATGCCTGACAAGATGAGCCAGGAAAAGGTCCGCTTCCTCAAGTCCTTCGGCGCCCAGGTCATCATCACCCCTTCGGCGGTGCCGCCCGATTCGCCCGAGTACTACCTCAACACAGCCAAGCGGGTCCACGATGAAACTCCCAATTCCATCTTCATCAACCAGTTCTACAACCCTATCAACCCCGAGTGTCACTACGCCACCACGGGCAAGGAGCTGTGGGATCAGACCGACGGCAAGATCGACTATTTTGTGGCCGGCATGGGCACCGGCGGTACAGTTTCCGGAGCGGGCCGCTACCTGAAGGAAAAGAATCCCGACATCAAAATCGTGGTGGCTGATCCGGAAGGTTCGATCATCAAGGACTACTATTACACCAAGCGCATCATCGAGGCCCGTCCCTGGAAGGTGGAGGGGATCGGCGAGGACATGATTCCGCCCAACCACCACTACCAGTATGTGGACGACGTGGTTCAGGTCTCCGACAAGGAGAGCTTTACAGTGACCCGCCGGCTGGCCCGCGAAGAGGGGATCCACGTGGGAGGCAGCAGCGGAACCGCCTTGGCCGCCGCTTTGCGCATCGCCCGTCAGCTCGACGAGCCCAAGCTGATCGTCACCATCCTGTGCGACTCCGGAGACCGCTACCTGAGCAAGTGCCACTCGGACGAATGGATGCAGGAAAACCAGTTCCTGGAGGAAGCCAAGCCGGAACTGGCCGAAGTCGACTACGTGCTGACTCACAAGAGCACCAAGATTCCCTCATTGGTCTATGTGCCACCGGAGGTCGAGGTTTCGGAAGTGATGAAGCTGATGTCCGAGCACAGCATCACCCAGTTGCCCGTCCTGGAAGGCAACGACTGCCTGGGGACGGTCACTGAGGCCGGCCTCACACGGCGCATCCTGGAGGATCCCGAAACGCTGCAGCAACCCATCTCGGAGAACATGGAGCCCAGCCTGCCCGTCATCGAATCCGATGCCAGCATCAGCGAAGTCATGAGCCTGCTGCGCGAGCGCGAAACCCCGGCCGTCCTGGTCAAGCGCCGCAACGTCCTGACCGGGATCGTCTCCCGTTCGGACATGATCGAGTACCTGTCGCATTTGTCGGGCTAGGAGTTTCACGCAGAGGCGCAGAGACGCAGAGGAAGGAAGAGGTCCAAAGTCCAAAGTCCAAAGTCCAAAGTCCAAAGTCTGCAGACTACACTCTTTCTGACTCCCGACTCCTGACTCCCGACTCCCCCCTCCCCTCATCCGATCTCTCTGCGCCTCTGCGCCTCTGCGTGACCACTCTTGCTGACAACTGACAACTGACAACTGACAACTGACAACCGAACAGACTATGATCGAAGGGGATGTTGACAGTTGGCTTGACAGGCGGCATTGCTTGCGGCAAGACGCACGTGCGGGAAGAGTTCGAGCGCCTGGGTGCGGCTACATTGGACGCTGACCTTTTGGCTCGTCAGGTGGTTGAGCCCGGTGAGCCGGCCTTTGAGAAGATCGTCGAGGCCTTTGGGGACGAGTTTTTGACGGCCCGAGGTGAAATCGACCGCAAGAAACTGGGAAAGTTCGTCTTTCGCGACGAAAAGGCCCGGCGAACCCTCAACAGCATTGTCCATCCCGAGGTCATCCGCCTGCAGGAGGATTGGCTTCAGTCCCTTCGGTCTCGCCCGCCCTCACAACGTCCGGCGGTGGCAATCGTGGATGCCGCTTTGATGATCGAAGTGGGGCGTTACACCCGATTTGACGTATTGGTGGTGGTCCAGTGCAGCCCTGAAGAGCAGCTGCAAAGGCTGATCAAGCGCGACGGGATCAGTCAACAGCAAGCCCGGCAACGCATTGACAGCCAGATGCCGGTCGCCGAGAAGGTCGGCTACGCCGATCACCTCATCGACAGCAACGGCCCTTATGAAGAAACCCGCCGCCAAGTCCGGAAAGTCTACGGAAAGCTCGTTCAGGGAGGCTCCTCTTAGCCCCAATGCTGTTCACTTAAGGAGTACCAGACGCTGGAAGAAATATAAGCCACGTGCCGGGCTTGTCCCGGTCGGGCTGTGTTTAGTGACCAGACCCGCTTCAAAAACCCTATCGCCACCACGGAGCT
>JANQFM010001107.1 GCA_028277865.1 Acidobacteriota bacterium | reverse complement strand
GCGGGCTGCCCGAACCCCATCGAAAACCGCAGGCCCGCCGCTTAGCCGATCAAGAAGCCGTCCGTCCCTTCAGCCTCTCCCAAGGCCCGGTTGCACGTGCAGCATTGGTGGTGCTGAAGTCCAAAGTCCAAAGTCCAAGGTCCAACGTCCAAAGCGCTATTCTCCTGGTCAGTGTGCACCACATCGTTTCGGACGGCTGGTCCATGGGCCTTCTCATCCACGAATTGACAGCCCTGTACTCCGGTTTTGCAGAAAGAGACCTTGGACCTTGGACCTTGGACTTTGGACTCCCCCGACTCCCCATTCAGTACACCGATTTTGCCCGCTGGCAGCGTCGCTGGCTGCGGGGCGAGGAATTGGAGAGGCAGCTCGGATACTGGCGGCGCAAACTGGCCGGCGTTGCCCGGCTGGATCTGCCCAGCGACCGGCCTCATCCGCCCCTGCAGACCTTCCGAGGCGCGACCTGGCACTTTCGGCTGCCCTCCGCTCTGAGCAAGTCTCTGCGTCGGTTGAGCCGTGATCTGGAGGCCACCCTGTTCGTCACCCTGATGTCGGCCTTGGCTGGATTGCTGTCCCGCTACAGCGGCCAGACCAACTTCGCCGTCGGCTCGCCCATCGCCAACCGCAACCGTCAGGAGGTCGAGTCCCTGATCGGATTCTTCGTCAACACCTTGGCGCTGAGGCTGGACCTGTCGGGCGATCCCAGCTTCGCAGATTTGGTGCACAGGGTGCGTCGGACGGCACTGGACTCCTATGCCCATCAGGATTTGCCCTTCGAACAGCTGGTGGAGGAACTGCACACCGAGCGCAGCCTGAGCCGTCCGCCGCTGGTCCAGGCGGTGCTGGCGCTGCAGAATGCTCCCGAGCCGCCACTGCAGCTGCCCGGACTGAAGCTGGGGCAGCTGGCATTCGACCATCCAGCAGTGCGCTTCGACTTGGAGCTGCACCTTTGGGAGCTGAAAGAGGGCTTCGAGGCTTCGCTGATTTACAGCACCGATCTGTTCGACGCCTCCAGCATGCGCCGCCTGGCCCGCCATTTCAAAACCCTGCTCCAGGGAGTTGTTCAAGACCCCGGCTGCAAAGTCCTGCAAATGCCGTTGTTGACCGATTCCGAGCTCCATCAAACGCTTGTTGCCTTCAACGACACCTCCGCTTTGCAAAGTGGCCAGTGTGTTCAGGACCAAGTGGAGGCTCAGGCTGCGAAGAGGCCGGATGGGGTGGCTGTTGTCAGTTGTCAGTTGTCAGTTGTCAGTTCGCAGTCCAGAACCCGGAACCTGGAACCTGAAACCCGGAACCCTCCCAAACCTGCAGCCTTCTTCCTCTCCTACCGCCTGCTCGACCGGCTTGGTGAGCGAATTGCCCACCGGCTTCGCGGTCGGGTGGGGCGGGAGGCACTGGTGGCTGTGCTGGCCGAAAGGACTCCTGAGACCGTGGCGGCTTTGCTGGGCATCCTCAAGGCAGGTGCGGCTTATCTTCCCTTGGATCCCGGGCTTCCGCCGCATCGTCTGGCCGACATGCTGGAGGAGGCCCGGGGGCCGCTGGTCATGGGGCGTGAGGCACTGCTGGGTGGGCTCAATGCAGACGGTTTGACGATGCTCGGACTGGCTGGACAGCTGGAGCCATTGCAACCGCCGCCTCAAAATTCTGCCAAAACGAAGGTCGCGCCCTCCAACCTGGCTTACGTTATCTTCACCTCCGGTTCTACGGGACGCCCCAAAGGCGTCATGATCCCCCACCAGGGACTTTCCAACCTGGTTGACTGGCACCGCAAAGCTTTCGCCCTGACCGCTTCGGACCGAACCAGCCACTTGGCCGGGACAGCCTTTGATGCCTCGGTTTGGGAGATCTGGCCGGCCCTGTCATCCGGCGTTGTCCTGGCTTTGGCCACAGCAGAGGAGGCGGGCGATCCTTCCGCTTTGCAGGACTGGCTGCAGCGTCACCAGATCACTGTCAGCTTTGTTCCCACGCCGATGGCCGATTTGCTGCTGCGCGGCTGGAAAGTTGGATCGTCCTTGCGCGCCTTGCTCACCGGAGGGGACCGCTTGAAGCGGCGTCCGGGCCATGAGCTTGCCTTTCCGGTCTCCAACAACTACGGCCCCAGCGAGAGCAGCGTCGTGGCAAGCTCAGGCTGGGTGACAGCCGATCGTTCCGGCCGGAATCCTTCTTTAGGGCGGCCTGTCCGCAATACACGGATCTACCTGCTCGATCGCCGCCTGCAGCCCGTTCCCATCGGGGTGGCGGGCGAACTGTGCATTGCCGGGACAGGGCTGGCGCGAGGCTACCTGGCCGACTCCGCCCGGACATCCGAAAAATTCAGG
Source organism: Acidobacteriota bacterium (assembly GCA_028277865.1). Lineage (GTDB taxonomy): Bacteria > Acidobacteriota > UBA6911 > RPQK01 > DATIPO01 > JANQFM01. The sequence continues at coordinate 2,427 of JANQFM010001107.1, read as the reverse complement.
CCCGATCCTTTCTGCGACCGTCCCGGCCAACGCATTTACCGCAGCGGCGACTTGGCGCGCCACCGGGTGGACGGGCGCATCGAGTTCCTGGGACGGATCGACCGCCAGGTCCAGCTCAGAGGATTTCGGGTCGAATTGGGCGAGGTCGAATCGGCCTTGCAGCAGCATCCGGGTGTTCGCGAGGCTGCGGTTGTCGAACGCGATTCCCGCTTGGTGGCCTATCTGGCTGCCGATCCGAGTGGGGCGGCAATGGAGCGCTCCCGGCGTCCATGGGAAGAGGAGCAGATCGCCCACTGGAAAACGCTTTACCAGCAAACCTATCGGCCGCCGGCAGCCGGAGACGATCCGGAATTCCACATCGTGGGCTGGAACAGCAGCTACACCGGCCAACCCATCCCGGCTGTCGAGATGCGCGAATGGGTGGAGGGCACCGTTCAACGAATCCAATCGCTGCACACCGCTGAGAAATCTCAGCCGGCTTTGCTGGAAATCGGCTGCGGCAGCGGGCTTTTGCTGTCGCGCCTGGCACCCCATTGCCGCCTTTACCGGGCCAGCGACTTTTCGCCCCAGGCCGTCGAGCATATCGAGAGGCTGCGGGAACTGCGCCCGCGACTCAAGCACGTCCGCATAGACTGCCGTTCCGCCGACGACTTCAGCGGCTTGAAGGAGGAATCCTTCGACGCTGTGATCCTCAACTCTGTTGTGCAGTACTTCCCCAGCCTCGATTACCTCCTGCAAGTGCTGCAAGGCGCTTGGAATTTGCTGCGCCCAGGCGGCTTCCTTTTTGCGGGCGACTTGCGCAGCCTGCCCCTGATGCGTGCCTACCATGCCTCGGTCGCGTGCCGCCGCGCCCCGGCGGCCATGCCTTTGGCCGACCTGGCCCGGCGCATCGAGCAGTCCGCCGTCCAGGAAGAGGAACTGCTGATCGATCCGGCCTTCTTTTTCGCCTTGCAAGAGCACATTGACAAGCTTCAAGCGGTACGCATCCTGCCCCGGCGCGGGCCGCGCCACAACGAGTTGACGCGTTTCCGCTACGACGCACTCCTTTTCGCCGCTCCTGTCGAGGCGTCCGCTCTTCAAGCCCCGCGGCTGGACTGGCAGGAGGAACAGCTCAGCCTGGCCCGTCTGCAGCAACTGCTCAAGGAGGAGAAGCCCGAGGCACTGGTCCTGCGAAACATCCCCAACGCCCGGCTGGAAACCGAAGCCGGCATTCTGAAGCGGTTGAATGCCCTGCAGGCCGGGGACACTGTGGGGCGCTTGATGCGCGAACTGGAATCAGTCCGGCGGCGAGGCATTGACCCCGAAGATCTGTGGCAGATGGAGGGCGAATGCGGATACTGCGTCGAACTGAGTTGGGCCGAAAGCGGTGCAGATGGACGCTTCGACGCCTTCTTGCAGCGCCGCGAGCGGGGACGGGGCTGTGCGCCCATCGTTCGTCGCTGGCCCGATCCGCCGATCAAAAAACCGCATGAGGAAGGGCTTCCCCTCAGCGTTTACGCCAACGACCCCTTGCAGCGATACTCCCGCCAGCAACTCCTCTCCGAGTTGCGGAGCGATTTGGAAAAGAGCCTTCCCGAGTACATGCGGCCCTCGACCTTCGTCGTACTGCCTTCCCTGCCCCGAACGCCCAACGGCAAGCTGGACCGGCGAGCCCTGCCGATGCCCGAAAAATCGAGGCGCGAAGCCTTCGTCACGCCTCGCACGCCGACGCAAAGGAGTCTGGCTGCCATCTGGAGCGAAGTGCTGGACCTGGAGCAGGTCGGCACCGAAGATGACTTTTTCGAACTGGGTGGCCATTCGCTTTTAGCCACCCGAATGGTTTCACGCATCGAAAGGGATTTTCAGCTCGAATTGCCGGTTCGTGCTGTCTTTGAGGCACCCCGGCTCGAGCAGCTGGCCGACCGTATCGAATCCGAGCTGGTCCGCACAGGCGACAGGCCACCTCCCCTGACGCCCCAGCCTCATGGCCTCGAAAAGCCCCTCTCCTATGCCCAACAGCGCCTCTGGTTTCTGGATCGCCTGCAGCCGGATCAGGCGCTTTACAACATTTTTGAAGCCTTGCGCTTGAGGGGCGATCTGAACGTCGGGGCATTGCGTGCTTCGCTGACGGCCATTGTCGAACGCCACGAAACCCTGCGCACCATCTTCCCCGCCCCTCAGGGCACGCCTGTCCAGCAAGTGCTGCCCTCTCCTGAAGCGAACGTCTGTTTGCCGCTGATGGACCTGAGCGGATTGCCGACCGATTTATGCAATTCCGAGTTGCTGCGCCTGACCCGCCTCGAGGCTGAATGCCCCTTCGACATGTCCGTCGGCCCTCTTTTCCGTGTTCATTTGGTGCGCCTTCAGGGGGATGAGCACGCCCTATTGGCCACCCTGCACCACATCATCTCGGACGGCTGGTCGATGGGTGTCCTGGTCCGCGAACTT
>JANQFM010000991.1 GCA_028277865.1 Acidobacteriota bacterium | reverse complement strand
CTGGCCCGACCAATGGCACGGCTTGGCGGCCGTCCGCTCGGGTGAGGTGTACGCTGTCGATGGCTCCGCCTATTTCAACCGTCCCGGCCCCCGCATCGTCGACGGGCTGGAAATCCTTTCCGAAATCCTGCACCCCGGCCTATTCCAGAGGCTGAGCCCCCCTGATGCCTGGCGAAGGATCGGGAAGCCGAAGTGATTCCCCTCTTCCGCCCTCCTCTGCGTCTCTGCGCCTCTGCGTGAAATCCCCTCTTGATCAGGGGCTTCTGCTAGTCTTTGCTGCGCGCAGAGGCAGCCTCGGAGACTTTGCATGGCACTTTCAGCAGGCAAGGCGATCGCACCGTTGCAGCAGGCGACTTTGTTCCCGCTTTTCGACAAGGCGCTGTATGCCAGCGAGGGATCTGAGAAGGATCAGATCAGCCTCCGAAATCCGGCTTTCACGGAGAACAAGTCGTTGCCTGTACACCGCTGGGTTCCATGGATTGCTGGATTCTCCGCCGGCTTCATCAGCGATTGCCTGGCCTGTTTCATTCCATCCCGCTTCAATGGCAAAACGCCCCTGGTCCTGGATCCCTTCGCTGGTGTTGGAACAACGCTGGTCGAAGCCGTGAGCCAGGGTTTCGACGCGGTGGGCTGTGAGATCAATCCCTACGCGGCGCTGGCTTGCAGGGTCAAACTGAATGCCTCACGGTTGGACTCCGGCGAGGTCTTGAGGCATTGCGAGGCCTATTTGCAGCATGCCAGGAAACCCTCATCTGGTGGTCCCAACAGAATCCCAAAGGGATTTCGAAGCCGCATTGAGTTTTTCAGTCCCAAGGTCCAACGGCAGGTCTCGCGCTATTTCCAGTTTTTCTCCGCAATTGAGCAGGCCGAGATTGCAGATGTCTTCAGGCTCGCTTTCGGCGCGGTGATGGTGAGTTTCTCGAATTACACTTACGAACCGAGCCTGGGTACCCGACCCGGCGCAGGCAAGCCTCTCATCGAGGACGCCGACGTACCCACAGTCATTGCCGCCAAGCTGCGCCAAATCGCCGCCGATATTCAGGCTTTCCGTTCTTCATTCCTGGAATCGGAAGCGGAGCCCGGCTGCGGCACGATCCACGTCCGCAACTTCATGGACTCAGAAGGCCAGATTGGACGGGAGTCGGTCGATCTGATGGTCACTTCGCCGCCTTACCTGAACAACTATCACTATATCCGCAATACGCGCCCTCAACTCTTTTGGCTTTCCTTCGTCGATTCGTCCCAGGATCTGAAAGAGATCGAAGATGCAAACCTGGGCAAGTACTGGCAGACAGTACGCGATAAAGATCCAATCGAACTGCAGTTCAACCACTCGGAATTGACGGCCGTCCTCGACCGTCTCAGGCAAATCCGGATCGAAAAGAAGGCCTATGGCGGACCCGGCTGGGCCAATTATGTGGCCACCTACTTCAACGACTCGCATCGTTTTCTCAGCACTTTGCACCGCCTTCTCAGGCCGGGAAGCTTTGGGGTGATCGTGGTCGGGAACTCCATCATTCAGGGGCAAGAAATCAAGGTGGCCGACTTCCTTGCCGAGATCGCCGTGGCACAGGGTTTCCGCCAAGCCCAGGTCGAGTGCGTGCGCAGCAAGAGGGTAGGCAACAGCATCACCACCTCGGCAATCCGCAAAGGGAAACGCAGCAAAGCTGTCCTTTCAGAAAGCATTGTCATCCTCAAGAAGTAGTGGAAAGTTCGAATGACGGACAGTACACTGCCGACATGGAGAGGATTGAGCCCTTCAATCCACTGGACAAGCGTCAACTGGGAGAGAGTGTTGCCAATGCCTTGGTCGTGCAACCAGGTTCGATCCTCCCTCCAGCGACAAGGTTTGAGGGTGCTGGAATCTACGCCATCTACTACTTTGGAGCCTCTGCTGCCTATGTTCGTCTGAGGGAGACGAATTCCAGCCGAGACTTGAGTTGGCCGATCTACGTCGGAAAAGCCGTCCCGGCCGGTGCCCGTAAAGGCCGTTTCGGCCTCGGCATTTCTGCTGGAAGTGTACTTTTCAGACGGCTTCACGAACATGC
>JANQFM010001036.1 GCA_028277865.1 Acidobacteriota bacterium | reverse complement strand
GGATCACTGCTGAGCGCTCAACCGCTCGTCCTCCCCTTGTCTTCAATCCGCCCATTGTATCTTACGACCACCCCCGGCGGATGTTCCGGGAGGCAGGGTCCAAGGTCAAGCAGATGGAGACAGGAGTCAGGAGGGGGAGCGGAAGGCATCCAAATTCCAAAATGACCTGCGTTTCGCCCCCTCTTGCGTCTCTGCGCCTCTGCGTGACCAAGGTCCAAGGTACCATCTTGCCGACAACTGCCAACTGGCTACTCCTCCCTCTCCTCCAGCTTCAGCGAGGCCGAATTCATGCAGTAGCGTTGGCCGCTGGGCTGGGGGCCATCCGGGAAGACGTGGCCCAGGTGGGAGCCGCAGCGGCTGCAGTGGGCTTCGATGCGGGTCATGCCGTAGCTGCGGTCTGTTTCGGTCTCGACGCGATCGGAGTCGATGGGCGTCCAAAAGCTGGGCCAGCCGGTTCCGGAGTCGTATTTCGTTTTCGCATCGAAGAGCTCTTGCCCGCAACCTGCGCAAAGGTAGACTCCGGGGGCTTTCGTGTCCCAGTACCTTCCACTGAAGGCCGGCTCGGTTCCGTGCTGGCGCAGGATGCGGTACTGAACGGGATCGAGCATATTGCGCCATTCCTCATCCGTGCGGACGATCTTTTTCGGCATTTGGGGGCACCTCCAAAATCCTCTTGGTTCGGCGCAATTATATCAGCCGCCGAGTTGCGCCCGCCCATTGACAATCCCCTACCTTGCTCCCCAAGCTGGATTGTCGGAAACCCGACGGGCCTCGAAACTCAAGCCACATTGGGGGCATCTTGGCTGGCTGTGGCCGACTCCTGTGCCATGCCCTGAAAATCGCTGGATTTTCGGGTCTGTATGACGTAAATTGAATCAAAACAAAACATCGATTCTTCGAGGGAGGTAAACAAGAAATGCAGAAGTGCAAGTGGATTTTTTCCTCAATGGCGGTATTGACCCTGATGCTTGCGACGGCCTGGGCGGCCGATACATACAAGGTTGACACAGCCCATTCAAACGCCTTGTTCGAGGTACGCCACCTGAGTGTCGGCAACTTTGTCGGTCGCTTCAACGGCTTCACTGGAACCATCGTCTTTGATGCTGACAACGCCTCGGGCAGTTCGGTGGAAATCGAAGTGGACGCCGCCAGCGTCGATACGGGCAACGACCGCCGCGACGGCCACATCAAAAGCCCCGACTTCCTCAACGCCACCCAGTTCCCCAAGCTGACCTTCAAGAGCAGCAGCGTGAAAAAGACGGGCAACAACACCTACCAGGTCAGCGGAGAGATCACCATTCGGGGCGTCACCAA
>JANQFM010001026.1 GCA_028277865.1 Acidobacteriota bacterium | reverse complement strand
GCCCCGCCCGTCCTCGGTATTGTCCTCCACCTTGATGGTCAGGTCGCCGCCCACCGTCTCGACGAAGACCTCGTCCAGGATGTTGACGTGGGGATGGCGTCCCAGCACGAAATCTTCTCGGCCGGTTGCCGTCCACTCGAAGTCGTGAGAAGCGGGAAAGACATGGTCCCGCTCGCCCCGGTTATCGACGTATGTGGCATTCCCCTCCGGATCCAGCGACCAACGGAAGACGCGCAGATCCTGCACCGTCTTGCCGATCTGAAAGATGGCCAGCAGCTTGGTTCCCAGGTTGCGCAGCTGCAGCAGCCGGGAGTCCTTGTAGTAGCGGTACAGCTCCTGAAACTCTTCCACGAAGCGGGGATCAGCCAGGAAGCGGCCGTTTCCCTCCGGCGGCATGCTCTCGATTGCCAAGCCTGCTTCAGAGCGCTTAAAGGAATGGAGGCTGAAGACGTCCTGGATGCGCGTTTCTGAGCGCAAGCCGATGAAGACGTTGTAGCCGAAAAGCAGCCGCTTGCCCACGGCCACGATGTCGCGCGGAATGCAGTTGTTTTCGGTGCGGATGCGCTCGTTGCCCTCCACCGTCATCTCGGCGCCGCCGAACAGCTCCAGGCGCCGCGTATTGAGCTTTTCGGCCTTGCCGCCCAGTTGGCGGGCCTGCTCCAGCAGCCGGTCGCGGATGATTTCGTAGGTGCCTCGTTCGATCTGTTCGCTCATGACGGGAACTGGACATCCTCGATACGGTTGCCTCTTGTCGGCTATTCGATGGGACTGGCCACAGAGGCGCAGAGAGCATAGGGTTCAGTTCGCGATTCGCAGTTTGAGAGTCTACTCTCTGTGGATGGCTTCTTGCATGCCGGGTCAGGTTTTGAGGATGTGGTATCCTCCAGTAACTGGAGGAAGCAGCAGTGGCCGCAGTCTTACCACTCGACAAGATGACCACCTCGGATAAGCTTCGTGCATTGGAGGAGATCTGGGACAATCTTCTTCGCAAGCCGGATCAAGTCCCTTCGCCATCCTGGCATGCAGACGTTTTGGAAGCCAGGGAGAAACGAATTCAAGATGGCACGTCGCAATTCGGGGACTGGGCAAGCGTCAAGGGCAGGATTCGAGAGCGAGCCGATGAAGGTCCAGGTTCTTGACGAGGCTGAACAAGATTTGGTCGACGGCTTTCGGTTCTATGAATCACAGCAGGAAGGGCTCGGCGACTACTTCCTGAATTCACTTTTCTCAGATATTGACTCCCTGCAGCTATATGCAGGCATTCACTCCCGGCGATTCGGGTACCATTGCCTATTTTCCAAGCGATTTCCTTTTGCCATTTACTATCTTGTCGAGGAGGGCGTGGCACGTGTCCGTGCAATCCTGGACTGTAGGCAGGATCCGGCGTGGATTCGTGAACGCTTGACCTGACTGCCCACGGCTGCGCCTATTGATAGGCTCTCCTCCCTCACCAATCGGCCAGCCTCAGGGAGCCGGGATCACGATCTTCCAGCCTTTGTTGGCGTCCGGGCCGGCCTGCCCGGCTACGACCGGGGTTCCGGCGGCGGTGCCGCCGTTTTGAACCTCCAGCACCAGGTTGGAAGGCGTGTTGAGGATCAGGAACTCCCGCTTGGAGGGGCTGCCCTGGGCCACCAGGGTCCAGACTTGGCTCAGGGGACCGGGCGGGAAGACCGTACTGATCAGCTTTTGCAGCGTGATCGGGTCGCCGCTGGCTTGAGGTGCCGTCAAGACATCCCCCGTATCGGTGTTTTGGATGATGAACTGGCCCGGAAAATTGGCCGTGGACGGTTGCCGGTAGTAAGGCACCAGCCTCCATTTCTGTGTGCCTGAGCTGCTTTGGGGATTGATGACCACCGTGTTGTTGGCACCGACGTCGAGTTCCAGCTGCATCCCGTTGCTGAGGGTGCTTTGCAGGAAAACGTCCAGGGAATAGGTCAAGTTGGTGGGAGGGATGTTCTCCTCTGCTTCCGTGTCGGCCAGCGCACCGCCCTGGCCGTCCAGCAGCACGAAGCTGAAGGCGTAGCCGTTTTGCTGGGCCACGCCGTGGCATCCCATGCAGCCGCCCATGTTGAAAGCCTTGCCGCCGAAGGTCATGTTGGGGTTGGTGCGGTTGAAGGCGAAGCCGCCGTTGCCGGGAACCAGCCGCATGGCGTTTTCCAGGCAGTTGCCATTCGTGTCCTTGGCGCACCACTGGGGCGGCTGCAGGCGCGGCTGCTGGGGCGGGATGCCCTGGAACTGCTGCAGCCCCTGATTGGTCTCGATGACCAGGTTGGCCAGGTAGTAAGGCTGGGCCAGCTTGTCCGAATCGGACTTGGAGCCGACAGCGGCGAACTGGGTGCCGATGAGCTGGTAGTTTTCCCACACCGTCCCCGTCAGCTGCTGGGCCGCCATGTCATTGACCAGGCAGGTCTGCCCCTGGCTCAGGGTGCATCCGGGGGGCTTGACGGGTTGGCTGGGATCGTTGACCAGCATGCGGCTGACCGGAATGGCGTACTTCAGGGCCGGGAAAGGCACCAGTTGGTTGGAGCTGCCGTCCAACAGGTAATTCACGTAGCGGTAGTCGGAGGATCCGTTGGCCTTGATGATCTCCTTGTGCTCCCAGGTGGCAAATATGAAAGTGCCTCCCAGTGTCGGAGGGGTCGAGCCGCTGGGATAGGGCAGGTGGACCCTTTGGATGGCGTGCAGGCCCACCAGCCCGAAAGTGCCGATGCTCATGCAGATCTTGTCCGGCTGGCCGGGCGCCTGCTTGTAGAAAATGGCGTCGGCAGTATGGTAATCGGAGGTGTCCTCCCCTTCTTCGAACTGAATCCAGCCTGACTTCATGTGAATCGAGCCCACCCGGCAGGGGATTTCAGGCCCGGATCCGGTGTATGGATCGCAGCCGTCCGGGTAGCTGTAGATCGCATCAGGATTGGCACTGGGGCCGCCGGTGCTTTTCGTGTAGGCCGCCCGCATAGGCAACTGGATGCGTCCTTGCAGTGCATTGGTAACGGCGGCGTTGTCATTGAAAAGGGGCGGGTTGAAGGTGGCGTCGCTGATCACGTAATCGAAGAAGTCGTAGTTGACCTTGACCTCGTAGTAGACCGGCTTGCTGCCAGGCTGGGTCGGATCCCCTTTCCAGACCCGAGGCCCCACCGGCTTTCCATGCACCGAGCAATCCGGTGAATGGCCCTGGCAGAGGACTGAATTGGGCTCCAGTGCTTCGGAGGCCACTTCGGCTGTCTCGTCCAGCTGGTCGTGAAATTTATTCAGGAAAACGAACCCCCGTTCCGGCTTGTCTCCTTGCTGCTCCTCTTCGGCGGTGCAGTAGCCATCGAACTGGTCCCACAGGTCGGCGGGCTTGGGGAACTGGATTTCCTGGACGTTCCACACGGGGTTGGGGGTGGCCTGGAATACTTCCCGCTTTTCCTTAAAAGTCTCCCAGACCCGTTCCACATTAGTGCCGGCTGTATTCTTGAAGGTCTTGCTGCGGTCGGGATCGGGAAAGCCGCGCTGGGTCGTGTCGGCCGGCCAGTTGAGGGCGGCAAAGGAGTTCCAGGCGAAGATGTCCCAGCTGCAGGTGGTGTTGTCAGTGGCCGCGGGCGGGGAGGGAAGCAGGGGGCTGTCCAGCGTCAGGGCGCCCTGATCGCAAGCGATCTGCTCCTGCGGTGCCGATCCCGAAGAAGCGCCCAATGCAAGCAGCACAAAAAAGACCCCGCCCAGCGTCCAGGGAAAATACTTCTTTAGCCTCGCGGTAATTCGCATCGTCCTGCCCTCCTTATTGAGATGAAGACTGGAAAATCCATTTCTAAACATCCGATTCGCATAGACTATCAGCCGACCCTGAGAAAATTCAGGGCGGTTCATCATGCGGTTACCGCTCTCAGGTGTTTGCCAAGCGATCGGCGAGATGACCGGATTGGCGGAAGAGCCCGCAAAAAGCTCCGAATTGCAGGGTGGCGGAGGGTTGCGGGCATTGGGTGGGGGATCTTGCCGACGGTTGAATCCCAGCCGTGAGACATCGCTCCACGGAGTCAAGCTCCGTGGTGGCGATCGGGTTTTTGAAGCGGGTCTGGTTTCTAAACACAGCCCGACCGGGACAAGCCCGG
>JANQFM010001018.1 GCA_028277865.1 Acidobacteriota bacterium | reverse complement strand
CGGCTTAGCCCGGATTTCTCACGGGTTGTCTACTGCGGAGCCGTAAACATCCGCCCTGGCTGCGTTGCGCTCGGTCGGCCTGCTCGACGTACATACAGTACGCCTGCGCGGGCCTCCGTCGCGACGCCTTGCCAGGGCGGATGTTTACGGCTCCGCAGTAGACAACCCGTGAGAAATCCGGGCTAAGCCGCTTCGCTCGAAGGCGGCTCCGCAGTAGGCACCCGCGGGAAATCCGAGCGAGTGCGTGAACTCGTTCAGGCTGCCTGTGCCCACTTGCACGCCCAGCAAGTTCAAGGAATCGGCCATGACGGGCCAATGCCTCGTGCCACTCGGACACCCCGACAATTGGCCTTCGATGTTGAAATGAAATGAATATTCTATGTTTTTTGTAAATTAAATCATCTCTAAAATACCCGAAGAATCGACGGCTTTCAGGCTCTCCATTTGTGCTTTCCACACTCAAAAAGGCATGTCATAGCTAGAATCGTCTGGCCAGAAGCAGGATGAAGTCGGTTTCTGCCCCCAGATGCGAAATCTTGCGGGATAATAACGCACTCTGGACACTTGCGGATCGCTTGAAGAAACTGCTACAATCATTGAGCATTTGCAAATACACATGCAGAAATGAGCTTAAGTCGAATCGCTGGGAGGACTTAGCCAAGGAGATTTCTATGATCCCCTCACGAGTTTCGTGGACGGCACTGTTGTGCTTCGTCCAGCTTTCCTTTGCCGGCGGGATGATGTTCCAACGAACGGATATCACCCGCGCCACGCTGGAAGTCGAGATCCTGAATCTTGACCTGCAAACCGGTTTCATCGAGTACCAGCTCACCAACGCCGCTACTGAACCACTGACCGCCATCGCTTTCAACATCGTGGTCTTGTACAGGGACGGCACCCGATTCGAAGACCCGACGATGTTCGAGTGCATCTACTCCGCCCATTTTCCCAAGCCTGCTCAGGTTCCGGCCCTGCACCCCGGAAAGGGCGCCGTCTGGCCGGGACAAGCCGTCTATTTCCGGGACAAGATCACCGAGAAGGACGGAACCCAGGTCGTCACGGCCTTCATCGAGCCTCAGGCCGCCGTGATGATGGACCGCAGGGCGGTGGGCAACAAGGACATCCTCGCACGGATCGCCGACGCAAGACGGGGCTTTTACGAAGCCCTGACAACTTGGGCGCCCGTATTCGAGCAAACGCTGACAAGCGTACAGATCGGGGAAGATCCCGTTTTCGCAATCGATGCCCTCCTGAAAAGGGTTGAGAAAACCGAGGGTCACCGCGGCGCCTTGACCCGGCCTCAGCTAAACCATGCCAAATCCCATGAACGGCTCTTGCGGCGCGACGCCTCAAGCATCCTGCAGGCGACCAAGGAGAACGCCGAGACGGGCATCGGGCGGCTTTCAAGGAAGGTTGAGCGATACTGGGCACAACTCACCGCAGCCCGGAATAGTTGGAATCTCATCGAGCTTGAGGAGGCCGAGCAATGAATGGAAGACACACCAGACAGCTTCGAATCTTCTTCTGGATCGGATCGCTCCTGATTGCCTCCATCCAGGTGTCTCTTGCCCAGCCGCAGGGGAATTGCTGCGGAGGTATTTCGGCTTTCGACAATGGCGCCACCATCATCTTCGGCTGCCCCGGCACTCCGAGCATCACAACCGATGTCCGAGTCGATTGCGAGGATGAATCCGGCAGCGTGACGTCCTCTTCCACCGTGGCGATTTCAGCCAACGGGCAATGCCATCAACTCCCGAGCAACTGCTCGGCAACCTGGAAGGAGTGCCGCCCGACACAGGAAATAGCGGATACCTCGACGGCCTCCCAACACAGCTATACGGTCACGGTCTTCAATTCCACCGTGGACACCACTCCCGCCAATGCCTGTAATCCGACTTGCGAGCTGAATTCAGGTACGGCCAAGATCCGAAATTGCCCTTGCGCCGACTGCGGTGACGGGGGAGACCCCGGAAGCCCCGGAGGCGGATGCGAGCCTGGGGAAGAGAACGTCGACACCAGCGGCTGCGGAAGCCCTATCCTGATCAGCATAAGAGGCAATCGGCTGGAACTTACCGACCTGGACGGCGGTGTCCGTTTTGACTTGGACGGCGATGGATTCCCCGAACGGTTGTCGTGGACGGCCGAAGGCGCCGACGACGCTTTTCTGGTGCTGGACCGCAATGGGAATGGCAAAGTCGACGACGGAACCGAACTGTTCGGCAACTTCACTCCCCAGCCGCCATCTCGGCAACCCAACGGCTTTCTGGCCCTTGCCGTATTCGACCTGCCGGCCAACGGCGGCAATCATGACGGGCGCATCTCGGCGGACGACGCCATTTTCGGAGAGCTGGGGCTTTGGATCGACTGGAACCACAATGGCATCTCAGACAGAGGTGAACTTCGACGCCTGTCGAGGACGAGAATCGAGGTGATCAACCTGGATTACCGGGAGTCGCAAAGGCAAGACCAGTACGGCAACAGCTTCCGCTACTACAGCGTTGTCGGCCTCTCAAGCGACTCGCGCGGGCCGCGCAGAAAGTTCGCCATTGACGTCTTCTTCCTGAGGGAGCCTTGAGGTAAGGGCGTGCCGGCTGCAAGAAGGGAGCCGGCACGCACTTCACCCCTGGGCCTGTGCGTGAAATCCCCAGGCTACCTCTGCTCGACCTGCACCCGAACCTCGACGTCCTGGCGCCGGTAGAGGCAGGTGCCGTCGACATCTTCGCAGACGTAGTAGAGGGCGTAGGCGGGCACGGTGGCGGTTCCGGAGAAATCCTCCGGGCAGCGCAGCTCGAACTCGATCCTGCGTTCCTCCTGGCTGACCAGCTGGGGGGGACGTGGCAGCGAGTGGCGTTGGCTGTCCACCAGCCATCCCTCCGGCGGATCGACCCACAGGACCAGATCTTCGGCCTCGTTGTTCCAGTGGGCCTTGCGCGACGGGTCGGGGCGCATCACGACATGCACCCGTCCTGACCGGCCCGCCGCCAACCGGCTGGGAACCACGGTGGTTTCGACCCGGACGAATCCGTCGTCGCGCCGGATTCGCGCCTGGGGATCCGGGTTCTGCTCCGCCTTGCCGACGCTCTGGAAGCTGCGGGCCGGATTGGCGAACTCGGCCCCGCCCGGCTCAACCACAAGGGGCTGAGGCGATTGGCCCCGCTGTTCGATCTCCTTGCGGGCCCGGGCCACCCAGTCGTAAAAGGGGTAGGGCTTGTCCAGGCGAGGCCCGTACTGCTGGATGCGCCGCCGCCAGATGTACTGGTTGGGATTGATCTCCAGCGCCTGTCCCCAGTGCTCGACAGCCTTGGAAAAATCGCCTTCCTTGCGGCGGGCCGAGTCATAGCGCTTGCGGTAGGCCACACCGAGCCGAAAATGCGTGGGTCCGTGATCGGGCTCTTGCTGCAAGACCTTGCGGTAGGCTTCGATGGCTTCAGCGGACTGTTCCTCTGAGCCCCACATGACGAGCCCGTCCCCGTAGTCTCTCAGCGCTTGGCTGTCCTGATCGTCCTTCGCCCGACGGGCCAGCCTGTTCAGGACGGGGCGTTCAGCGGGCGGCGCAAGGGGGAATATACCGGTCGGCGCACCGCCCCCGACAAAAGCCTCCAGATCCGAAAGGCGCGCCCGCGCCGATCGGACGATTCCCTGCTCATCGATGAGGACGGTCAATGGCACCACCTCGACGCCCAGCAAGTTCAGGGAATCGACCAGAACGGGCCAATCCATCTGCTTCCACTGCATGAAAAGCCGGCAACGGTCGGGGTGCTGCTCCTGAATGATCCCCAGCATTCGGATCTTGCCCTGCTGCTGAAGCTGCTTGGTCGCCTCGTGCCACCCGGGCACGTGCCTGCGGCAACCGGCTCACCAGGAAGCCCAGATGTGCAGCGCCAGCTTCTTTCCCCTGAAATCGGAGATCGAGGCCGGTCGGCCGTCCTCCATGCGGGGCAGAACCAAGTCCGGAAAAGGCTGCCCCACTTCGATGCGAGGCGGTTGATCGGCCGCCATGGCTGGAATCAGGGCCAAGGCCAGCGTCACTATCCAACAGCTCAAGATCATTCGTGGTGTCATAAGGCCTATTCTGCCGCAAGGAGGAGGGAGCTGCAATCGGGTCCGTTTCCAGTCTCAGGTTCCGCCGGGGCGCGCCCCGACGGCGGCCCGGAAAAGCGTCTTGATTCGATTTCCACCCACGGGTTAACCGAATGCGTGCTGCCCGACACTAATCAATCGCTTTCTTTGTGCCGGTTTCCGGTTTCCGGCCTTCGGACACCCTCTTGCCGAAGATCTTGGAGGCCGGCATGCGTGACCGGATCTCTTCGAGCTGGCCGACAGTGACCCGCTCGACCCCCTTCTTGCGGCAGAAATCCTCCACGCGCTTGACCACCATGCCCCGTACAAAGGCCGGAATGCGCTGCATGCGTTGGCGGGCCGCCTCTTCCCATTCGATTTGCTGCTCGACCGGACGGCCGTATTCGAGCGAGGGCTGCAATTTGCGGACGGCTTCCACGAAGGAGCCCGGCTGAAAGGTGCACAGGGGGTCTTCGGCCAGGTAGTCGCCCGTCATCCCGAAGGCTCTGGCCCGGCAGCCTCCGCAGTGCGGATTGAACTCGCAGGCGCCGCAGCGGCCGGACAGCTCCTTGCGCCGGCGCATGTCGCTGAAAACCTGGGACGACTTCCAGATCCCGGTCAGCGTTTGGCGGCGCAGATTGCCCCCGAAGACGGGCAGGTAGGGGCAGGGCGTCACGTCGCCGTTGGGGCGGATGCCCAGGTACTGTGTCCCGGCCGGGCAGCCTCCGGCGCCTCCCACGTAGGTCTTCAGGAAGGGGGAGTCGGGCTGCTCTTCAAAAAGCGTCCGGACGTAGTGGGGGGCGCACTTGGCATTGACCAGCATGCGTCCGGCATAGCGTTTCTGAATGGCGGAAAGGGAAGCCAGCACCTGGTCGTATTCGCCGGGCTGCAAGTCGGATACGAATTGCCCTCGTCCCGTTTGGACCAGAAAGTAGAGGTTCCAGACCCGGGCTCCCAATTGCTGGTGGGCAAAGTCGGCAATCTCTTCCAGTTGGCAGGCGTTGTGGCGTCCCACCGTGGTCTGGACGATGAAGGGCAGGTCGATCTGGTGAAGGATCTTGGCGCCCTCGACGGTGTTCTTCCAGGCACCCCGCACCATGCGGAAACGGTCGTGTTTTTCCGCCTCCAATGCGTCCAGCGAAAGCGCCATCCCCCGCACCCCTTCGTCGGCCAGGATGCGGGCCAGGTTGGCGCTGATTCGGACTCCGTTGGTGCCCACCACAATCCACAGCTTGCGGCTGTGGCCGTAGCGGATGATGTCCAGGATATCGCGCCGCAAAAGGGGTTCTCCTCCGGTGAGGATGGTGACGCATTCGGGTGCGAAAGCGACGATTTGATCAATGACGCTGCGGCAATCCTCCGTGCCCAATTCGGAACGGTCGAGAAAGTTCTCCGACCCCACTTTGGGGCGTCCGCCGGCATCCAGGTAGCAGTGCTCACAGGCCAGGTTGCATCGGTAGGTCAGGTTCCAGGAGATGACGTAAGGCCTTGAAAAAAGCTCTTCGCTCTGCTTGCTCATGATCGATGGCATTTTACACCAGGCAGCGAGAGCGGGCTCAGGGGCTAGTGGGGTGTCTCAGAAGTTCCTCACCACATTCGGCTGCCCTAATCGCCGCTGGCTGCGTTGCGCCTCCTCGAAAGATTCCCGATATTACTGCGTCGGCGCGCCTTGCCAGCGACAATTATGGCTCGCCGACTGTGATAACGAAC
>JANQFM010000992.1 GCA_028277865.1 Acidobacteriota bacterium | reverse complement strand
CCATTCGGCATTGTCGCGGAAGGCCAGCAGACCTCCGATGTTGATCAGGAAGTCCTTCTTGCCGCTGATCGTGCAGCCGTCGGCATAGAGCATCATCTCGCGAAGGATGTCCCGGATCTTGACCTCGCGGTAGCGCGGGTCGCGCTCCTGAATCATGCAGGCGTTCTCGACCGCGCGCGTGGAGTCGAAGAAGACCGGTATGCTGCGGGCGGCGCAGTAGGCGTAGACCTCCTTCATGTTGTCCATGCTCACCGGCTGGCCGCCGGCCATGTTCACCGAATGCTCGAAGGAGACGTAGGCGATCTTGCCGGCGCCATGCGTATCCACCAGCGCCGCAAGCTTGCCGGGGTCGATGTTCCCCTTCCAGGGAAAATCACTTGCCGGGTCGTGGGCCTGGTCCACGATGACATCGGCGAAGACGCCGCCGGCCAGTTCCTGATGGAGCTTGGTGGTCGTGAAGTACATGTTGCCGGGGACGATCTGCCCCGGCTCGATCATGGTTGTGCTGAGGATGTGCTCGGCAGCGCGTCCCTGGTGGGTCGGGATGACGTACTCATACCCGCTCATCTCGCGGAAAGTCCGCGCCAGCCGCCGATAATCTTCACTGTCGGCATTGCTGTCGCGGGCCGCACTGTAAGCGGCCCACTGGTCGGAGCTCATGGCCGCGGTGCCCGAGTCTGTGAGCAGATCGATCTCGACGTCCGCCGAGCGCAAGAGAAAAGTGTTGTAGCCGGCGGCACGGATGGCCTTTTCACGCTCCTCCCTGCTCAGCACTCCCACCCTTTCGATTGTGTGGATCTCGTAGGGAAAGGTGTCGAATTCGAACGGATCGAGGTCCGCCAGGATGCCGTGGTACTCCATCTGGTCGCGCCAGCGTCCGGCCACGCTGGTCTGCAGCGGGGCGACGCGGTCACGCTGCCGGTGCAGGCTGATGATGGCATCGGCCACTTGGTCGACTAGTACATTGGTCATGGCCAGACGGGGAATCAGATCCGGCACCAGGCGGGGCCGGTCGACACGGCCGTGGGCCAGGG
Source organism: Acidobacteriota bacterium (assembly GCA_028277865.1). GTDB lineage: Bacteria > Acidobacteriota > UBA6911 > RPQK01 > DATIPO01 > JANQFM01. The sequence continues at coordinate 3,578 of JANQFM010000992.1, read as the reverse complement.
CGCGGATCCCCGAGGTCTGGTAGAGAGCGGCCGAAAAGGCATCCTGGACGTTTTCCTCGATGTGGGGAAGGAATTGGCGGACCTTGATGTAGGCTCCGTCGCATCCCCTTTCCAGGGGGACGCCCGCCTGGCGCAGGCGGCGGGTGAGGCGTTCGGTTTGAGACATGACCCAGTGCACTTCGGCTTCGTCGCACATTTCGCCGAGGCCTCGCGCCAGCACCTCCATGGTGCGCCCCGCCATCCCGCCATAGGTGTGCAAGCCTTCATAGACTACGACCATGTTCATGAGCTTTTCGTGGTCGTCGGGATTGTCGGTGGTGAGGATGCCTCCGGAATTGCACTTCGGATCCTGAGAGCCGTCCACCAAAAAGATGCTGCAGGATTTGGCGATCAGCTGGACGATCTCCGCAATCGACTGTGCCGAGCAGCCCGGCTCATGGCGCTGGATGTACCAGGCATTCTCGATGATGCGCGAGCCGTCGCACACCAGCCGCTTGCCGTATCTGCGGGCGAGTGTGCGGACGGCGCGGAGATTCTCCAGGCTGAAAGGGTGCTGGCCGTCCGCGAAGGCCTGCAGCGAAACCAGCGAAACCTTCTCCCGGTCCAGGATCTCGTGCAAGGCGTTCAGGTCCGCATTCCCCGTGAAAACGGGGTTGTTCCGATCACGCACGTCGGGCGTGTGAACGCGGCCCGCCCTCAGGAGGTCGAGTCGGCTTCGGTGGTTGGTCGGCACCCAGGATTCGGGTGGCGTCATGGTGGCTGCAATCAGCTTGATGCATCCGAGGATGTTGTGGGCCGGACAGACGTAGCTATGCCCCAGGACTTCGACGACGGCCCGTTGCAGGTTTTCGAAGTTCCTTGCTCCGGCATAGGCTTCATCGCCCAGCAACTGGCCCGAAAGCTGTTCCTGACTGATGGCGTTCATGGCGTCCGAGCACATGTCGAATGCCACCTGGTTGGGCGTCAGGTTGAAAACGTTGAAGTGGGCCTTGGCAAGATGGCTCTTGCGCTCTTCGATGGACGGAAACGAGAGCAGCCTCACCGTCTTGATCTTGTGGGGCTCATGGGTTGGCGCAGCAGTGGGATTGTCCATTTCGATCTCCTGATTTCTTGCCGGTCGGGCGGAAGAAGGAAAGAATCCATTCAGGAATGTGCCCAGGCGCCGGAGGAATCGTCCGATCGCCCTCGGGTTGCCCGAATCCATTCTACTCTGTCAGTAGGGAGCCGGCGAAAAGGTAAATACGGTAATCCGAAGGCAGGAATCGGGTTCCGAACTGCCTACTGCGAACTGCGAACCGCGAACCTTCTTTTCCCCTCTTGGCGCTATAATGTTCGACCATGTTGCCGACGCCCCAGTGCTTGTTGCTGCCCGCCTTGCTGATCCTGTTTTCGGCACCTGCGGCCTTTCAGGATTCCAGGTTTGACGAAGCGGTGCGGATGCTGCAGCAAGGGCGTTACCAGGAGGCCAACCGATTGGCTTCCCAGGCAGTGGCGCAGGACGGTGAAAATGTAGCTTGGCGGCATCTTTACGGTCTGACCCTCTCGGCCTTGAACCGCTATGAAGAGGCTGAGGCCCACCTTGAGAAAGCCATTTCTCTGGCACCTCGAAACGCGGGGATCTACAACGACTTCGGCGTTGTCCTGCTGCGCCAGAAAAAGGACCGTGAGGCGCTTGAGGCTTTCGAAAGGGCTGTGGAACTGGATCCCGACTACCTGATGGCGCGAATCCAGGCGGGGCGGCTTTACCACAACCTGAGCCGCAGCGACAAAGCCCTGGTGCAGTTCGGATACGTGGCCGTTCGCAAGCCCGACTTCCCCACCGTCCACTATCACCTGGCCATGATCCACCTCAACAACGGGGATGCCGACAAGGCCCTTGCAGAGCTGCAAACCGAAGTGAGGCACCATCCCGGCCAAGCACTGGCCCGCATGGAGCTGGGGCAGCTTCTCACCCAGTTGGGGCGGCCGGACGAGGCCGTCATCCATCTGCAGGCTGGTCAAAGGCAGGCGCCGTCAACGGGTCGGTTGCATTTCCTGCTGGCCAAAGCACATCGGGCTGCCGGACGCACTCAGCAAGCCATTGAATCGGCTCGGCGCAGCCTGGAAATGGCGCCCCTCGATGCAACGGCCCATTACTTGTTGGCCCAGCTCTACCGCGAGACCGGCCAGATCGAATTGGCCCGGCAGTCCATGCAGCGCTTCCAAGAACTGCGGCGTCGGCAGTAAAAGAGTCGTTGTTGGCGAACTTCAGGCCCGTGATGTCCTCAGCAACCCCTGGCGGTGCAGGATAGCGGCCGAGACGCTGCAGCAAATCAGCCCGATTGAGCGCCGTGGCCCGAATACGCACCAGGATCTGGCTGCCTTGAGGCTGCGGGTCGGCAACATCTCGGACTTGCAGGACCTCCGGCCCTCCCGGACGGGTAATGATGACGGTCTTCATGCCGATAATTGTAGACGAGAGGCCGCAGAGAAAGGAGAGATGTACTCATGCAGACCTTGCCCAAAGGCGTCGATTGCAAAACCGCCCCATCGCCCTCAACCGATTCGAGCTGGATTTCGCGCCGGGACTTCCCGCGCTTTAAAGATCCGTCCACCTGAATGGAGAAGATCGACCGCCTGGATTGGGCGGTGGGATTGCGGGTCATCGCCTACGGGCGGCGCATTGGAATCCGGCTGAGCCGCGACGAGCCTCAGATGGTCCGGCGCGCCTGCGGCCTGCTGCCTCCGGGCGCCCGCCCCGGTCGCAGCCGGGATGTCGATCACATCTACTCCGTTCTGATACCGCGCCAAAATCCTCATCGCAAAGGCCTAAAGCGCTTTCATATCGCTTTTGCCGGGCCGGCTACCCTGCTCAAGAGCACCGATGCGGAAAAAGTCTGGGAAGCGCTGGAGACTGACCTGGAGCTGTATGTGGCGGAGATGGCCACCCGCCGAATATTCGTTCATGCCGGCGTCGTGGAATGGCAAGGCAAGGCCATCGTTTTGCCGGGCAAGACCTTCGTCGGAAAGACGTCCCTGGTGCTGTCGCTTGTGAAGTCCGGCGCCCGGTTTTATTCCGACGAGTTCGCCGTCATCGACCAGCAGGGGCGAGTCCATCCCTATCTCCGTCCTCTTTCCTTACGAAATGCCCAAGGAGGACCGGAGGAACGGCGGCTCCCTTCGGAACTGGGTTTGGCCTGCGGACGGAGGCCCATTCCAATCGGCCTTGTCCTGTCGACTCGATATCGGCCCGGAGTCGCTTGGCGTCCTCGCCGAGTGAGCAAAGGCCAGGGAGTGCTGGAGCTGCTGGCCCATTCGGCATCCGCAAGGACGAAGCCGGAAAGGAATCTGGCCGTGCTGCGCAATGCTGTCCAAGGGGCAGTGCTTCGAAAAGGGAGTCGGCCCGAAGCCGATTGGACTGCAAAAAAGATCCTCGCGTCCATTGATACCTAAAATGAGCGACCCAGCAACCGCCAAGCCCGGATTTCTCATGGGTTGCCGTCGCGAGGGGCCGCAAGCGCCGTCCTGGCAAGGCGTCGCGACTGAGGCCCGCGCAGGCGTACTGTACTGTACGTCGAGCAGGCCGAGGGAGCGCAACG
>JANQFM010000957.1 GCA_028277865.1 Acidobacteriota bacterium | reverse complement strand
CCCAATACCGCTGATTTGACGGAAGCACATGCCATGAAGCCTGGCAAAACGCCACCGTCGGGCCCGCCCCGGCGGAGCGAATGACTGAATGGCTAGGCCGCGAGCCAGCAACCTCATCGCGGTCTCTGCGCATCCCCTCCCTTCCTTCGGGGCGGAATTCCGCCCCGAAGGAGGGGAGGGGATGCGCAATTGTTTGGCTCCACCGATTCTAGCTTTCCAGTCGTGGGCTCCGCCGGGGCAGGCCCGACGGCGGCCCTGAGAAGCTACTCGATTCCTCCCACGGGTTAACCGAATGCTTACAGCGAAAACGATGCAACCCCGGCGGTCGGCCGACCCCGAAGGGGTCATGGAAATTAGCCGGTGGTCAAGCCGTCCCGGCGCGGCCACCGGATCAGGCCCGCAAAGCATGATGCGCCCTGAAGGGGCGCTGGAAGAAGGGCGCATATTCGGCACAAGAGACTTTCGCGACAGCCTCATAATGCCGCTCGCAGCTGTCGCCAACGTCTCACTTCGCAGCAACTACGCGCAGTAACATCGAACTCATCGTCCAAGTGGAGTCCTCCTGCCCGCCATCCTGGGCCTTGCTGCCTCGTGTGCCCAAGCTGAGATAGCGGTCGAGCGCCCGATAAAGGCTGCTCCCGGAAGCTGCCCCACTGCTTTGGCCGCCCCTTGTCAGGGCCGATTCGGCGAGCAGGTGCCAGGCCACCGGATTGCTTTCCTGGGTTCCGAAGACCAGGATTTGATCCGGGATGTTGAGCGGCGGCTGGCCCTGAAAAGTCTCATCGGGAAGGTTGAAGGTGTAGCTGCGCCCAGGATCCAGTCGAACCTGGCGACGCCCGGAGGGCAGCGCTGCGATGGCGCCGTCGCTGGAGAGGATCAAAACGCCGATCAGCAGCGGCTTGGGGGAATCGTCTGAGAGTCGGACCTTCACATTCCAGAAATGGCCCAGCGGGACTTCCTGTTGGCTGTTGGGTTTGGCCTGATTCCATTCCTTCGGCTCGGCCGCAGCCTGCCGGGCAGCCGGTACCAACTGGACTTGCAGCGTCTGACCGTCCATGAAATCCTCTCCGCCCTCCCCCCGCAGCTGCAAAAGCGCCTTTTGACGGGCGTGCTGCCAGAGGTTGTTGGCCGCAGCGTAGGCCTGTGAGATCACCGAGCCGGAAAAGGATCTGCGGACTCGGCCATCGGGATCCTGCAGCTGCAGATTCCCAGCCTCTCCCATGCCCAGTTCGAAGCCGCCCCGGCGATCAGTCAATTCCACCAGCAAGCTGGCCTCGGCCACCTGTTCAACAGCCTTTGCCAATTCGTTGGCCAGCGAATCCGGGACGCCTGCCGGTTCGTCGCCGGGACGGATTCTCACCCGAAGGCGCAAGAACTGGTGGGCGGGCCGAACCAGCACAGCCAAATCCCCCGCCCTGATCGCCTCTTTGAGGGAGGGCGAAACGAAACGGGCGGTGGCATTCAGGCCATTGAACGAATCGATCACTGCAGTGGCCTTGGCCCGGCTGGGATCCCGCAGGGTCTTTCGCTCGGACGCCCCATCGTAGATTCGCAGTTCAGCGCCGTCGCCGAGGCCCGCCAGGGGAGGCCCTCCCAGTTCAAGTGGCGGGCCTGTTCGGATCACTTCCCAGCGCTGGGGCCGATTCAAGGCGGCAGCGCCAAAGACCAGCCGCTCCAGATTCCCCTGGAAGTAGGGGATTTGGGGACTTTCCGCACGGACAAGGCTTTGCACCTGCCGTTGCAGCTGAGCATAGGTGAGGGGACGGGATCCCGCCTCTGACAGGACGAGTAGCAATGCGCTGGTGAAGATGCCCCCATATCCAGGTATTTCGCGCGCGGATTCGCCGTCCTGGGAGGCGGAGAGACGCACAAGGTCAGGCATGCTGCGCGTAAGCAGGTCGACGCGGCCCTCGTCTGCCACCTTCGTTGGCACAGGATTGTTGACTTGCCCGCCGGCTGCCGGAACAGAACGAACCAGATAAAGGCTGTCATCGCCTCGATCCGCCGTCCCCGAATTGCAGGAATCCAGGATGACTGTGATATTGCGGGTCTTTTGGTATAAGCGGTCCAACAACCGGTTGAACACGTCGTCGCTCAAGTCGGGGACTCCCCCGGTTCGTGAATCGAACAGCAGCAAGGTTTCATCCAGCCCGTCCGCTTCGTCCTGGTTACCGTCAGGGGCTTGGGAGCCGTGACCGGCAAAATAAATGACTGCTACGTCGCCTTGTCGGGCATGCTCAAGCAGCGCTTTGTCAAAGGCCAGCAGGAAGCCGGCCATGCTGGCCTGCTCGTCCAGCAATGTACAGATATTCTCCGGCGGGAATCCATACCTTTGGATTAGAAGCCGCCGCATCTTCTCTGCGTCTCCGGCAGCGGCCTTCAAGTCGGGAACGGCCTCGCTTCTGTAGCGCCCTACGCCGATCAGCAGGGCCATCTGCTTTGTTTCCCCGCTTCGAGCCAGAGAATCCCGGTAACAGGATCCTGTTCGAGCGCGAGGCGCCGGCATCAACAAGGAAACAGCAATTGCGCTGCAAAGTGCCTGCCTGAACATGTGCCGGAGCTCCTTTTTTTAGGATTGACACGGTGTTCTGCGAGATTGTTCAGTCGCCGAGGTATCCCCCAGCCGCCGCCTCACGCACGCATCATCGACCGCTGGCTCCACCACATAAGAATCGAATGCACCTGAAATGGCCGCTTCAGCTTGCTGCCCAAAACAGCCCTGCATCAACTCTTGGCCGATAGGTTTTTTCTGGACTTGGCTTTGCGGCTTTGCGCGAAATCCTCCCCGCATTCGCTCTTTTTTGAGGGCTAGCCCGGATCCCAGGAGAATCGGCGGCGGAATTCGGTGCTGCATTTGGTTCGGAGCAAACCGGCCGGGGATAAGGTGAGAAAGCAGGCCGCCACCTCATTGTCCTGCGCCCAGCGGAATCCTTCCTCTTCACCCAAAACGTATAAGGCGGTGGAAAGGATGTCAGCAGCCAGGGCGCTGGGATGCCAGGCCGCGACGCTGCCGGAATAGTCGGCAGGGCGTCCATTGCGCGGATCGAGGATGTGCCCGATGCTTTGGCCCCGCACCTTCAAATCGCGCTCCGAACCTCCGCTGACCGCTAATGAGCCTTCCGTGAGAACGACCTGCATTACGGCTTGTTGGCGGTGGGCCGGATGGGCTACATCGACCCGCCACCCGGGTGCTTGCGAAGGCCTCCCCTCAACCATGACTTGGCCCCCAAGGTTGATCATCCAGGGTGCCAGGCTGTCTTTGATGGAGAGCTTCCGGGCTCTGTCCAGGGCCGCTCCTTTGCCGAAGGCGCCCGCGTCCAGAACGATCCTGCGGAGACGGACCAATTGGCAGGACGAAGGGTCGAACGCCAGATGCTCCAAGCCGCTTTGCTGCAGCGCTTCGCCGATCTGTGTGGCCGAAGGCAAGCGGCCGCCTTGGCGCAAGCCCCAGGCCTGGATCAGATTCCCGACAGCCGGATCGAAAGCTCTTAGGGTGCGACTGTGCCAAGAGTAAAGATCCTCAAAAAGCCGGCACAGCGGCCCAGAGAGAGAGAACGGCTTACCCGGAGGGGTCTGGTTGAGCATGGTCAGGCGGCTGTCGGGGCGCCAGGTGCTCAGTTGGGCTTCGGTCTGCTCCAACACGCCCAGCAGCGACTCCAGGCGGTCCCTCCCGCTGGCCCGGCCGGGAGCTTCGGCAGTCAAAGTGCATCGGGTTCCCATCAGGAAAACTTGCCGGGTCACCTGCACGGATTCCTGGGCAAAAGGGCCGTTCGATGCGTGGGCGGGCCATGGGCCGACCACCAGCAACTCCAGAAAGCCGGCTGCGAGCAGGCAGGTATTCCACGATCGAGCAGGGCGGAAACTAGCTTTCGAGTCTGGAGGCATGGGAATCAGAAACCGAGGGCTGGATCAAAGTCGGGTCGAAAGGCAATGGAGGCTGCTCCTGCCCGGTTTGCCCAATGGTGTGCCGGGCGGCTGTGCCGAGTTTGTGCCTGCCGCCCGGCTGGAGGTCAATCCCGATGGGCTGAGGCTGCCTTCGTCCTCTTCTTTGAATGGCTTTCAGCTTGACAATCCAGTGAGTTGCATAGCTGACCATGAAAAGCCCGCTGCCGGCCAGGTGAACCACCACCATGGCATTAATCCAGGCTGGGTTCGACAGGATTTGGAGCACATATCCGCTCAGCGCCATGATCGGGAAGGCGATGAGCGAAAGCACCCCTGTGCGGCGTCCGCTGCGAGTCTTGCTGCGCAGCTTTCGGGCGACGTGCGAGTGTACGATCATTCCCAGCAGGAAAACAATCAGCGGCGCCAAGAGCAGGTGAATCTCAAGCATTGCCGACTGCCAGGGATGGTTGACCACGCTGAAGGGATCCTGGGCGGCGAGCAGGTATTTCATCCAGAAATAGAGCAAGCCGCTGACCGAGATGCCCACGGTCAACAAATGCAGCGCCCAACGTTCCCAGGGTTTCATAGACTCTTCGCCTTGCCAACCTTCGACTCAGGGCACATGATTTGTGCCGCTCTCTTGGCGTGCATGTGTGCCTTGTGTCCTTTCGGCTTGCTGGTTTTGCTGGAGCACCTGATCGATGGCCAGCACCCGCCGGACGGCTTGGCTGGCCGCTGCAGCCGTCAGCGTTGCACCGGCCACGGGACGGATTCCTCGATTGATGCTGAGACCTTCGTTCGGATCCCTCTTGCCCGCAAATTGCCGGTACCAGGCTTCGGAGGCCTGATACTCGGGAGGCTCCAGGAAAGCCGTGACCTCGATGCGGCGAACGCCGCCCTCAGCATCCAGGCAAATAAGCAGGCTTTCCTTCTTCGTCCGCACCAGATGTGTGTCGATGTAGGCCCTGCCCACCTGAGCGCCGTTGCTGGAGGCCAGGTAACGGGCGATCAGAGCGCTGGGGATTTCCCGACCGGCAAGCTTGCCGGCCTTTCTCCGCTCTTCGACCGTCAGAAAGACTCTTTCCGAGACGATATCGGCACTGGGGTAGGCAGCCCCCAGAGCCTCCTCACGCGACATCGACTGGGCTGCCACGAACGTGCATGCCAGCATCGCCGTCAAGGCGCTCATTCGATAATCGACAGGCCTCATAAACTCGACCTCTTCAGCCCCTGCCTGGGCAACCTGCGAATTGGCTCTAAAACGAGTATCCGAGCCCCAGGTTGAACTGGTTGACGCCGCTTTCTGCCTCATTCCTCAGCCACTGATAGTCGGCTTTGAGGACGATGTTGCGGATCGGCTTGAATTCCAGCCCCAAGGTGTGGAAAGTGCGATCACGGGCCAAGTTGGCAGTAAAGCCGGCCGGCACTTCCTCCTGCGTATTGAGGGCCTCGAATCGGTAAAAGGGCATCAGGCTGGACGTATCGTGGGTCCGGGTCAACAGGTTATAGCCGAATTGCAGGTAGCCTCCCTGCAAGGTTTCGGCAACCGGGCTGCCGGATGACAGGTTCAGCAGCTGGCTTAGCTCGGCGGCATCGTCCACTGTGGCCCGTGCGTAAAGCCCGCGTACATCGAATCCCTTTACTTGGACCTGGCCGTGGACCTCTCCAATGGTGGTGGTCACATCCAGCTCCCGGCCGTTCAATTCGAACTGACCCTGTCCGGAGCCGCCCCGGTAGAGCGAACCGCCGAAGAAGACTCCCGGTGTGGGATGAACGTCCAGCCGTCCGACGAAAGCGAGGTCCGTCGCCTTGGCGCGAGATCCCTTTTGGCGCCCGCCGCGCAGGCCGTTGGAGCTGAAGCCGGCGGCATCCAGGCCGTTGACCACATAAGCCCGATAGTCGAACAGCCCGGCCGAACCCGTGATGCCAAAGCCGTTTTCGCGCCAGGTGGAGGGAATGATGCGCTGTTCCGTCTGGGGCCGCAGGGCGCCGATGAAGACGTTGGGCTCGTGAAACTCATTGACCAGCCCCATGGGGACGAGCAGCAAGCCGCCGCGCAGTGTCAGGTTGTCGGTGGCCAGATAGTCGAGGTATGCGAATTCCACCGAAACAGAGCCCGTCTTGTCGGTGGCCGCGTGCTCGAACTCAAGCTCCGAGTTGAACAGGAACTTGTCGTTGAAGCGATAGCCGGCATAGACGATGGCGCGCACGAAATCGAGTTGGGAGCCGATGTTGACCGGCGCTCCGCTTTCGTTTTCATTCTCGAAGTTCTGATAGACCATCTCGCCATAGCCGGCGATCGAAACGCCCTGCTTCCTGCGGTAGACCGAAGCGGCTGAAGGGCCGAGGCCCATCCCTTGGGCTTGACGGGCCGACACTTCAATCTCTGCTTCGCCGCTGCGCACTTTCTCCAATTCTTCCGCCAAAATGTCCAGCTGGCGGCGCAGTTCTTCGACCTGAACCGTCTTTTGGTCCTGCCTTGCAGTTCCGCTTCCATTTCCGCCCTCTTGCTGTTGGCCGTTGCCCGCTTGAGGTTTCTCAGCTTTGGCTGCCTCTTGCTGCTGACCGGCGCTTTCCAGTCTCTTCAGGCGCTCTTCGAATTCCTGAAGCTTCTTGAGGACTTCTTCGTTTTGCCCCGCAAGGGGAAGGGAGAGCATCATGAGAACGCATACCCAGATTCCTGGCTTGCCTCCCAGTCGGTTGCCAATCATCATTTTTATCTCCTTTTGCCGGCGACCGAAAACCGGCCGCTCGATGAACCGTGCGGCGGATTGACGCCCCTGCAAAGGAGCCCTATACTGAGAGGCAGCGTGCAAGATCCCCGTAGCAAAGGTTTTTACACGCATTCGGGGATGCGTTCCTGGCTCGAACGCATCCCTGTCCTCTGCGAATCCATCCGCCGGAATTCGATGACTGGCATCGGGCGATCAGCCCGCTGCCAGCCTGAAATTGAGAATCATTCTCAACAAGCACCCAATAGTAAAGCCAAGAATTCCGACTGTCAAGAGAAAAAGGACTATTTCGGTCCTAAAAAGGAAGGCTATTCGATCAGGCCCAGTTTGGAAACGGGCCAGTAGCGAAAGACGGCCTTGCCGAAGATGTTTTCGCTGGGGACGCTTCCCCAGTTGCGGCTGTCGTTGCTGGAGTTGCGATGGTCGCCCAGCACATAGAAATGGCCGTCGGGGACGATGGTGGGAGGATAGCTGGCGGCGTCCAGGAAGTTGGCCGGCACATAGGGTTCGTCCAGCCGTTGGCCGTCGATATAGACCTGGCCGCGGCGGATTTCCACCCGTTCACCCGGAATGCCGACAATGCGCTTGATAAAGGACTTGGTGGGATCCTTGGGATACCAGAAGACGACGATGTCGCCCCGTTCGATCTGAGAGAAATGATAGATGAACTTGTTGACGAAAATGCGTTCCTGATCTTCCAGCTTGGGCTCCATGCTGGTGCCCTCGACCTTGACGGGCTGAACTACAAAAATGACGATCAGGATGGCGGTCAAGGCGGCGAAAAAGATGTCCCGCACCCAGCCGCGCAATTCCCGCACGCTGACCAGGCTCTCTTCTTTGCCGGGGGGTGCACCGCCTTCAGCCGCCTGATCCGCCGGATCTGCATGGGGCTCGGCTGGCAGGGGCGAATCGCAGCAGTGACGGGAAGGATCAGGGGAGTGAGGCGCGAGGCTGAAGGGGCTTTCTTTTTTTGGATCTTTTTGAAGCGATGAATCCGGCATCGGTTTCTGATCGTCCAAGGCTCACACCTCCAGGATCTCACGCTCCTTTAGGGCGGTTAGGTCGTTGATCCTCCCGATGAATTCATCGGTGACCTTTTGAACCTCTTCCAGGCCCCAGCTTTCTTCATCTTCGGAGATCGCCTTCTCCCTCAGCGACTTCTTAAGCTGATCATTGGAATCGCGTCGGATGTTGCGCGCGGCCGTGCGGTGCTCTTCGGCCACTTTGCCCACCAGCCGGGCCAATTCCCTGCGGCGTTCCTGGGTCAGGGGCGGGATGGGAAGGCGGATGACTTTTCCGTCGTTGGAGGGCGTGATGCCCAGGTCGGAGGCTTGAATCGCCTTTTCGATATGACCGATCTGAGAGGGATCCCAGGGCTGGACTGTGATCAATTGGGGGTCGGGCACATGGAGTGTGGCCATCTGATTGAGGGGGGTGACGGTGCCGTAGTAGTCAGCCTGGATCCCATCGAGCAGATGAACCGAAGCCCTTCCCGTGCGGATGGTGGCCAGCTCACGCTGCAAGTCGTCGATGGTCTTGCCCATGCGCAGACGCGTTTCACGAGTGACCTCTTTGATCATGGCGTTTCCGACCTCGCTCCTGGAGTCTTCGCTCAGACCGGTAATGGCAGCCCTAAGCCAAGCAGTGTACTAGAATCCGGCCTGCAAGGCCAGTCCACGGATTTGGCGGCGCCAGCATGAATAGGCTGTCGCCACCGCATAATTGCACTTCAGATCTTGATGATGGTTCCAACTTCTTTGCCCATCACAGCGGCCTTGATGTTCCCGTCTACATAAAGGTCGAAGACGATGATGGGCATCCGATGGTCCATGCAAAGAGAGATGGCTGTGGCATCCATCACGCGCAGCTCTTTTTCCAGAACCTGAAGATAAGTCAGGCAATCGAACTTGTTGGCATCCTTGTTCAGATGGGGGTCGGCGTCGTAGACCCCGTCCACCTTGGTGGCCTTGAGGATGACATTGGCCTGGATCTCCATGGCGCGCAGCGCTGCGGCGGTGTCGGTCGAAAAGTAAGGGTTGCCCGTCCCTGCGGCCAATATCACGACTCTCTTTTTTTCCAGGTGGCGGATGGCTCGGCGGCGGATGAAGGGCTCGGCGACTTCGGCCATGTGGATGGCACTCATCACCCGCGTGAAAATCCCGATCTTCTCCATGGCATTCTGCAAGGCCAGCGCATTGATTACGGTGGCCAGCATTCCCATGTAATCGCCCTGGGCGCGGTCAAAGCCCATCTCGCTGGCCGAAACGCCGCGGATGATGTTGCCGCCGCCCACCACGATGGCGATCTCAGCGCCCAATCGATGAATTTCCTTGATCTGCCGGGCAATGCCCCGGATCCCCTCCGAGTCGACTCCGAAGTTGTTGGCCCCCATCAGGGCCTCGCCGCTGAGCTTGATCAGGATCCGCTTGTAGCGGGGCTTTTCCAATGTGACCGGGCTTGCCACCGCTACATCCTCCACTTCTTCGGTTTCGGATGGCTTGGGTTCCTCGACTGCTGGTCCGGACATGTCTGAGCCGACTCCTGGAAGAAGACAGCCGCCGGGCCGCGGCTGCAGTTGGCCGCCCTATTCACCCACTTTGAAGCGGGAGAAGCGCCGCACGGTGATGTTTTCCTTGATCGTGGCGATCTTGGACTGGATGTATTCCGCAACAGAGACATCGCCGTCTTTTACAAAAGGTTGCTCGTAAAGGCAAGTCTCCTCGTAAAACTTTTTGATGCGTCCCTGCACGATCCTGTCCAGAACCTTGTCGGGCTTGCCCTCCTTGGCTGCCTGATTGCGGTAGATTTCGCTTTCTTTCTCGATTTCGGATTCCGGCGCATCGTCCTTGCGGACCCAGCGTGGGCTGGTGGCTGCAATATGCATGGCGAGGTTGTGAACCAATTCCTGAAACTCCTCGGTGCGGGCCACAAAGTCGGTCTCGCAATTCACCTCCACCAACACCCCCAACTTGCCTCCGGCGTGGATGTATTGGCCGACGATCCCCTCTTCGGTGGATCGGGACGACTTTTTGGCCGCCGCCGCCAGCCCTCGCTCGCGCAATACTTTGATTGCCTTGTCAACGTCGCCTTCGGCCTCGACAAGCGCCTTCTTGCACTCCATCATGCCTGCTCCGGTCTTTTCGCGCAAGTCCTTCACTTGCGCAGCCGTGATCGCCATTGATGTACTCCCTTCAACTTGAAATTAAAAAGGCAGTGCAGCCTGAATCTTTCTGATCGGCCAGCGGCACAGATGCATTCCGGCCCGCTCGCCCTCATCTTGCAGCAGAATCACCGCCTGCGGCAAGCCTCGTTTTTTTGCGAATTTGCTGACTCGGAGGGTGCCTGGGCTTTCCAGGCTTCAGCTGAAGGATTGCGCTTATTGACGCCCAGCAGGGCGATTTTCGAACCCGGGCCGGCCAACTCAAGAGGTTTTGGCCTCTTTTTCCCCTGCCTGCTTGCCCTCGTCGACCTCCCCGGCCGGTTCAGAATCCGACTCCTGGTCAGGCTTCGTCTTGGCGGCAGCCTTCTTGGCTTTGGCTGCCGGCTTTGCCTTGCTCTTGGCTTTCGTCTCCTTCTTTTCTTCAGAAGGCTTGGCCGGGGCTTCCGCCGCTTCCTTTTTCTTCGAGCCTTTCACTTCGGCTTTCTTGGGAGGTGATTCCTTGGAGGGCACTGCTTGGCCGGCCTCCTTTTTGGCGGCTTTGGCTTGAGCAGCCTTCTCTTGGCCGGCTTTATCGGCAGCCTTGCGCTCTTCTTCCTGCTTGGCTTTGCGGGCCGCTTCCCTGGCTTCTTTGGCCGCCTTGCGGGCCGCCGCCTCCTGCGCCGCCTTCTGCTCGGCTTCCTTGCGTTGGGCCTCCAGCTTGGCCTGGTAGACGGCCCTGCCGGCCAGCACGGCATCGGCGATGGTGGAGGCGAAAAGCCTGACAGAGCGGAGGGCATCGTCGTTGCCGGGAATGACGTAATCGACCAAGTCCGGATCGCAGTTGGTGTCCACGATGGCAATCACGGGGATCTCCAGGCGAACGGCTTCTTTGACAGCGATGGCCTCCTTGTTCGAATCGACTACGAAGACGGCATCGGGCAATCGGTCCATGTCGCGGATGCCCCGCAGGTTCTTTTCCAGCTTCTTGCGCTCCCGCTCCAGCCGGGCAACCTCTTTCTTGGAGAGTTTGTCGTAAAAGCCGTTAGCCTTCTTGGCTTCCAGATCCTTATAACGCTTGATCCCGATCTGAATGGTCGTGAAATTGGTCAGCAATCCGCCCAGCCAGCGGTTATTCACAAAGTACATCCCGCAACGTACGGCTGCTTCTTCGACCGCTTCCTGGGCCTGAGGCTTGGTGCCGACAAAAAGAATGGTCTTGCCCCGGGTGCCCAGTTCGGCTGAGAACGCGACAGCCTCCTTGAAGAGGCCCAAGGTCTTCTGAAGGTCGATGATGTAGATCCCATTGCGCTCGCCGAAAATGTAGTCCTTCATCTTCGGGTTCCAGCGATGGGTTTGGTGCCCGAAGTGGACGCCTGCTTCCAGTAGCTGCTTGATCGAAATTGCGCTCAAAAGGACTCTCCCCTGATTACCTCTTGGAAAATTGGAAACGCTTTCTGGCACCAGGCTGGCCGTATTTCTTCCGTTCCTTGACTCTCGGGTCGCGTGTCAAAAAACCGGCCTTCTTCAATCGCGGGCGCAGCTCGAAATCGAACTGTTGCAAGGCACGGGACACGCCCAGTCGGACAGCGTCCGCCTGGCTGGAGTAGCCGCCGCCCTTCACGTTGACGTACAAGTCGAACTTGTTTCGGGTTTCTGTCAGGTCCAGGGCGGATGTCACGACAATCTGCTGGGTCTTATTGCAAAAGTACTTCTTGAAGTCCTTGTTGTTGACCACGATCTGCCCCGAGCCGGGCATCATGAAGCAGCGTGCCGTGGCGCGCTTGCGCTTCCCGGTGCCATAGTATTGAATCTTCTCCACCACGCTTCTCCTCAGATTGCCAGCGGTTGGGGCTTTTGAGCCTTGTGCGGATGGCTGTCGCCGGCGTAGACTTTCAGTTTCTTGATCATCTGCTTGCCCAGCTTGCTCTTGGGCAGCATCCCCTTGACTGCAAAGCGCACCAGCCGATCGGGATGGCGGGCCAAAAGGTCGCGGGCCGAGATTTCCTTCAAACTGCCGGGACGGCCGCTGTGGGAACGGTAGAACTTGGAATCCCACTTGTTCCCGCTCAACTGCACCTTGCCTGCGTTGATTACGATGACGAAGTCGCCCGTATCCAAAAAGTCCGTATAGCCGGGCTTGTCCTTTCCCATCAAGACAGTCGCGATGCGGCTGGCCAGGCGGCCCAACACCTGACCCTCGGCATCCGCCACGTGCCACTTGCGCTCTATCGCATCCGCTTTCGGCAAATACGTCTTCATCGTCAGTTTCCCTGATCTTCGTTTTTCAGCCTCTGCAGGACTCTCCGCAAGAAGCGCGAAAAAGTAAGCGGAAAAAATACAGAAAGCAGCCCCCCGCTGTCAACCCCGCCAACCAGGGCCGGGGCGGATTGTCTCAAGAAATCGTCACAGCGTCAAAAGAAGCGGGGACGGGGTCGTCACGAACCCGCCCAGCCTTCGATGACGCCGCCGCCCAGGCAGGCCTCGCCCTGGTAGAGGATTCCGAACTGCCCCGAAGCGATTCCGGGATCGGCTTGGGCCAGCCTCACCCGCCAGCGGCTTCCGGGCAAAGGCTCGATGCGGCAATCGATCAGGCCGGGGCCGTGGCGGACCTTGACCTGGAGGTGCTGCTGAAGGGGTGCGGCGCCGCTGATCCAATGCGGGTCGGCCAAGGTGAACTCGCGGCGGGCTTTGCTCAGATAGGTGCGCTGATGGGCCACGAAGATCAGGTTGTTCCGCACGTCCTTTTGAACCACGTACCAGGGGCCGCCGCCCAGCCCCAGGCCCTGCCTTTGGCCGATGGTATGAAACCAGTAGCCCCGGTGCTGCCCCAACTCTTGGCCGCTGTCGATGTCGACGATCGATCCGGTTTTCTCTCCCAGATGGAAGCGGACAAAGTCGCGGAAGCGGATCTTGCCCAAGAAGCAAATCCCTTGACTGTCCCTACGCTCGCTGTTGGGCAGTTTGAAGCTCTTGGCAAGGCGGCGCACCTGACGCTTTTTCAGGTCGCCTACGGGAAAAAGGGCCCTGCCCAATTGCGGCTGGCTGAGATGGGACAGGAAATAGGTCTGGTCCTTGACTGGATCGGGCGCCCGCAGCAGTCGGCGGGCGCCATTGCCGCCTTCCTTTTCCAGGCGGGCGTAATGCCCCGTCGCCACAGCATCGAACCGGCTTCCGATATGGTCGTAAAATGCGCCGAACTTGATGCGCTGGTTGCAGAAGATGTCCGGGCTGGGCGTACGCCCGGCCTTGAGTTCGCGCAAAGCGCTTTCGACCACCCGGCGTCGATACTCGGCCTGCAGCGGGACGGCCACCAGGGGGATTCCCAGATCCCGGCATACGGCGCGCACATATTCCAGGTCGGCCTCCCAGGGGCAGTCGCCCAAAAAGGCCGCGTCGTCCTCCAGCCAGATTTTCAGGTAGAAGGCGGTCAGCCGGTGCCCCTTCTCCCGCAGCAGCTTGGCGGCCACCGAGCTGTCGACGCCTCCTGACAGCAACACCGCGATCTTCACGCTTTCAAGGTAGCACACAGGAGGGGGAAGCCCGCGAAGTCGAGTCTTGCCACCGAGGCACAGAGTGCGTAGAGACGAAATCAGAAGAAGCCCTTTCATCTTTCGTGTCCCGGTGTCTCTGTTGGCTGCGAGTTATATTGTAAAAGAGGGTAGGGTTAAAATATATAAGATGTCTATAAGCGGTCAGATTAAGACATTAGCTTATCTGGAAAAGGGTGATTTTTTCGGGGA
>JANQFM010000298.1 GCA_028277865.1 Acidobacteriota bacterium | reverse complement strand
GCGCGGCCACCGGAACAGATCCACAAAGCATGAGGCGCCCTGAATGGGCGCTGGAAGAGGAGCGTTCTTTCGGCAGAAGCGACTTTTACGACAGCCTCATCCTGCGGGCCTCTGCTGTGCGGGATTCCCTACCCCGACAGGCGAGCAGTTCCGGACTCCAGAGGCCCGCAAGATGCGGGCGCTCCCGGTCAAAGGCGGAGCTTGGGGGACTCCCAGCCATCCCTACATAGTCCTCAACCCAGCAAGTTGACCCATTTTGCCAGGTCGCGGTACATTCTCAGCAGGCCAATCGGTCCCGATCGGAAGCGGTACTCTGGATGCAGCGGTCGCAGTTGGCGATTGGAGGATGATGCAAAAGAACTTCAAGCAGGTCCGGTTCGGGAAGCTTCTTCTCAACGCGGCTTCAGATCCCCTTTTTTTTGACCAAGTTCATGTGATCCTGGGCGGGACGGGGGCTGTGGGCGGCGCCACCGCTTTGCACATCATCGATTTTTTCGAGGAGGCCTGCCGCTATCCGGCCATGCGGCAGGAGCGGCCGCCTTACATCGTCATCACAGGGCACACCCATCGAGAGATCCGCGAGTTCACCAACACGCTTTTCGGAATTCACCAGCGCGACTACGGCTGCGAGCCCGAACGCGTCCGCTCGCTTGGATACCGCACGGCCACCGGCGCGGTTGTCGAAATGCAGACTCTCTCGGTCGACCCTTCCATTGCCGAAATGAAGAACGCGGCCAAGCTCAGCCGCGAATCCTGCCGGAAGGCGGTGGAGCGGTTTCTGCAGGACCGAGGCTTGAGCGTCGATTCTGCAACCAACGAAAAATTCGACGCCCTGTTCAAGGCCATCCGCCAAGAAGGCGCCCAGCCTTTCAGCAGCTTTTTGGAGTCCTTTCGCGAAAAACGGGGGATCCCTGCTCCAGGAAACCGCTTTCAGAGCGTAGTGATTACTATTCCCCTGGCCAGCGTCGCAACCTATCAAAGAGGAGACCTGGAGCGGTTTGCCAGGCTGATGGGCCTGCAGGATGAAGAAATCGAGGAGTTGAAAGAAGCCTACCTGCAGGCCTTTCCCGACGATCTTGCCAACGTGGCGCGCTCTCTGGCCCAAGAGGTCCTGGTGGCCCACACCACCGGCGTAGGGGGGATGTACGATGAAGATTCCGAGGGCCGCCGCAGCATCCGACTGGGATTCGCCCACAGCGGGCTGGGCGAAAAACTGCGCGAGAAACAGCAGTTTGCAGACAAGTTGACTCAGCTCTACTCAGATCGGGGCATTCGAATGCTGGTCACGGCCGCGGCAATCGGAGTCGATGCCATCCTGCACAAGAAGTCCATCCGCATCCAACCCAGCATCCGCACCCGGCTGGAAATGGCGCTTCGAAGCGGCCATCCCATTGTTCCCGAGGCCGACCTGAAGGGTGCCAACATCCACGTATACCAGCCTCTGGCAATCGATATCTTTGCGCCCGGCCACGAGGAAGTGAGGCTTTCCAGAGGATGGCCCCTGATTCCCGACTACACGGTCAAAAGCGGCGAAAACGGCTACTTCACCGTCTCCAACGCCGATGCCCTTTACCGCATCATGCGAGTCGCCTCGGCCAGCGAACTGGGCTTCGTCTTGGCCCGCATGGCGGTTTTCGGCGACGATGGGCAACGATCTTTCTTTGAAGGGAACATCTGCAATTACACCGAGACGGACTACAGCCGACAGGTCTTCGACCTGCTCGATCACCCTCCCTTGCGCGACAACCAGCTGCTGGGACTGCAGCCCAAAGCCCTGCAGGACCTGGGTTCCCCCAAGCATCAAGCCGAACTGCACACCCTGGGGCTGCTCATCCTGCTGCACCGCCTCAAGACACTCGACCTGTCGGCCATCTCGCAGAATGTCGACCTCACCTTTTTCGATCCCCAGACTTACTTCGAGCGCCACTCAAAGCCGCTCACCTTGGAGGACATCGCGACCTGGGATGCAGATACGCTGGCGCAGGACCTCACAACCCTGGTGACGGCCCGCAGCGAGGACGACCTGGCACTTTTCAAGAACTTCCGCCATCCTCACCGCGAACCTCAAAAAGCGGCACATCGCGTCCTTCAGGCCGTCTTGCGGGCGGTTTGGGCCATCCCCTCGCTGGGGACTCCCATCCTCTTCCAGAAGGAGGGCAAGGCTTTGATGGCTGCGGGATATTTTCTGGCGCCCCTGGACCGCATTCACAGTCATCAAGACGGGATCCTCACCTACCTGCAAAAGGAGTTCGAGGCTGCTCAAGCAGGGCTGGGCCGCAAGAAGGAGCAAAGCAGTGAGGAGGACTTCGGCAGCTTTGCGGAATTTCACTTTGCCAACGGCTTCGCCGACCTGAGGCCACAAGCCACCCTGGTCACCGCCCTGAGCCACACCGAGGATCTGGAAGGCAAAGTGGCGGTCTACCGCAGCGAAGAGGAGTTCACCGCCGCACTGGCCCGCTTGGAGCCCTATTCCTACTTCACCAGCAGCGGCCTGCTGGCACTGCTGACCCGCCTCAAAGGCCTAGCTTGCTTCGCCCACCAGCTCAACCTCGAACTGGGCACCGCCAATTATTCCCGTGTCCAGTTTTCCTACGACGAAGGCGGACGGGCCCTGCTGGTCCCCGGCGTTGTGGAAGCCTTCCGAATGGTCTCCGAAGGCCTGGAGAAAAACACCGGCGCAGAATTCCTGGACGGATACTGGGGCTACGGATGGCCTCAGGAGTAGAAGGCTGAAAGGCTGTGAGGCTGGAAAGCCAGGTTGCCAGGATTTCTGAACCCTCAAAGCCTTACAGTCTTACAGCCTCACAGTCTTCCCGATCAAAAAAGAGAGCTTATGGAGGAAGGATCATGCCAGACAAGGTCCACTACATTCCGCAAGGCTTCCATTCGGTGAACCCGTCGCTGATGGTTCGCGACCCGTCTGCCGCTCTCGATTTTACGAGAAGGCCTTCGGGGCGACCCAGCCGGTCCCGCCGCTGACCGACGCGCAAGGAAACATCGTGCACGCTGAGGTCAACATCGGCAATTCGATCATCATGCTGTCCCCCGAAATGGCCCAGTGGGGGAACAAGAGCCCCCAGACGCTTGGCGGGACCGCGG
>JANQFM010000894.1 GCA_028277865.1 Acidobacteriota bacterium | reverse complement strand
GAAGACTCCCTGGACCGCCCGGTTCTCAAAGCCCTTCTTTCGGAACTGGAAGCCGCGGCCGGTACCGGCGGAGAAGCCGCAGGAGCACAGGGAGAAAGATATAGCGAGCTGGGGGTTTGAGGGGGATGGGCAACGTTCTCTCCTGCGCCCCTCCAGGGCGCATCATGCCTTTTGAACCCTTTCCGGTGGTTGCGCCGGGACGGCTTTACCACCGGCTAATATCCATGACCCCTCCGGGGTCCGCAAATCGCCAGGCTTCATCGTTGTGCTCTTGGGTTCAATGTCCCGATCATCAAGGGTTGTCGACTCCAGAATTGTGCCCTCCGGGATCCGCAAATCGTCAGGTTTTATTGCTCTACCTGCAGATCCGATTCGCTCCTGGATCCGAGGTGTCCCCATATCCGGAAGCTGCTGATGAAAGCGGGGCAAAGGACTGATCGGAGAATCACTGGCTCCGAAGGAGCCCAGGACATTAGCCGGTGGCAAAGCCGCTTTGCGGCGCAGCCACCGGATAAGCGCCAAAAAGAATTGCGCCCTGAAGGGGCGGTGGAATCGAGGCTGGGGGTCGGAAGCGGATGAGATATCACAGACCGATTGACCGATTACTCAATTCCGCCTCCCCAGTCCCCAACACTCCAGCCCCCAGCCCCCAGCCCCCAGCCTTCCCCTCTGGAGTCTGTCCCGGAACCCGGAACCCGAAACCCGGAACCCCTTTTCGGATCCCAGCCTGAATCCCCATGCCCACCACTTCCATCGTCATCGGCTACGGCTCTTTCGGACGCGAGGTTTTGCGCCGATTGCTGGTCAGCAGCGCGGGTCGGGGAGTGCTTGATTGGGAAGAGGCCGAGGGCGGGCAGGATCCGGCCCTGCGGCGATTGCGCGGATTGGGGCTGGTCTGGGTGCCCGACTTGCCCGGCCTGGGCAGCGCTTCACAGGAGAGCGAATCGCTGGGCAGCGGGGTATTCGGCGTGCTGGACGACCTTTATCGGCAAGTCGAAGACCTGGCGCCCGGCCCCCGCATGGGCGAAGCGCTCACCGAGGTGCTGGACGCACAGGCCCGCTCGCTGCTGCGCGCCTCCAGCCGTGCAGCCCGAGATGAAGACGCCCCGCTCATGCTCAACGTCATCCTGGTGGCCCAGCCGGGGCGGCCCGAGGTGGTCGGCGCCCTCAACGACCTCATCTCCGGCGGCATGGAACGCCTCTCCTCCTATCCCAATCTGCAGCGTCCTCTGGAGGGGGGCGATCTGCTCAATTTCATTCAGCTGCTGGACTTCGATCACTTCTGGGCCGAAGGCACCCCGGCCTGCAACCTGCGCAGGGCCGTGCGGCTGGCCGTCACGGGCTGGCAAAAGCGCAGCCAGCAAGGCCGGCCCGGCTTCGGGCGTATCTACCTGGCCGACAGCTACACCGGCGAAGGCGTGCGCGATGCCCGTCATCGCCTCGACGAACTGGTCCTCTTCCTGGAACTGCTGCTCTTTGAAACCCGCCAAGCCGGGATGGAGATCCTCTACCGCCGACAGCGCGACCTGCTCTCGCCCTTGGCCGGATTCGGCGTCCGGGCCGTGGAGCAGAACACCGAGCTGTTCAGCCGCCTCGCCGCAGCCCGATTTGCCCAGGCCTGGCTGCAATACTTGGCCGAAGAGCAGCCCCAAGATACGCCCTCGGCAGGGCTTTCCCGACTCAGAGATTTGCTGGCGCCCTACCGCAGCCAGGCGCTGGCCGATCTGCTGGCCGAAGAGGACTTGCGCCGGCAGGTCGATTCCCGTTTCGAAGCCTTGGGCCGGGAGTTGATCGAGATCCCCCTCGACCTGCCCGATTGGAGCAGTCAATTGCGCCGACGTTGCCGGGAGGGGATTGAGAAGATCGAAGAGGAACTCTTCCAGCAATCTGGCGCCCGCCTGCTCGAAATCCGCCAAAGCACCCTGGGGCCTTTTCCGGAAAAGCTCGCCCAGGCGGTGAGCGATGCCTTGCAGCATGCTTCCGAGCCGGCCACCTTGGCTCAGGTGATTGCCGAGTTGGAGCAGGCGGCCCAACAGGTTCAGCCTTCCCAGCCGCCTCCCATGCCGCCGCCCCCACAGCAGGAAGATCCTGTCTGGGAGGAGTTGGAGGCTCATCAGGCCCGTTACCGCAGCTTCAAGTCCACGCAGGTCCAGCCCCAGCTGCACCGTCGCCGTTGGCCGGCCCTGATCAGCATGCTGTTGGCCGCCTCGCTGACTCCGGTGATGGCCCAAGCAATCGCCGGCTGGAAGGACTCCGGCAACTACATGCTGGAAGCCGTTTACGGCTGGCTTTCGCCCCCTTTCGTGATGCTGCCCCTGCTGATGGTATTGGGCTTTATGGTGGCCTTCTTCGCCGTCCCGCCGCTGCTGCAGCGGCGCACCCAACGAGGGGTGCGCTTTTACACCGATTCGGAGCGGGGCCGCGGTGTAGCCTTGATCCGTCGGCTTTTGGCCCCGGGCAGCGCTTTGAGGGCACCCCTGGACGCCTTATTGGAACGCCGTGTTTACGATTTTTCCTACAGCGTGCGGGGATTTGTGGCCAGCGAAGTGGAAAGGGCCCTGCAGCGATTGCGCGAGCGTCGCCGCGAGATGCTCTGGCTGCGGGGACAGCTTTCCGAGTACTTGCGGGTTCAGTTTGGCGAAGCTGCTGCAGGGAAGCCCGGGCAGGATGGCAGCGCCGAGATGGGGCCGGTGGTTTGGCAGCTGCAAAGCCCTGCTGAACTGGAGCGAATCCTGGAATACAATCCTCCCCGCCGCCAACGCTTCCGCTCCACACAGTCCCAGGTGCTGCTCTTTGAAGACTGGCAGCAGCGCTTTAGCCGGTCCTTCCTCTATCCGCTGCAGTTCCTGGACGGCCCCCTGAGCAAGATCTATCGCCAGCGCAGCCGTCAGGAGCAGCAGGAGAGCCAGGGGTACGAGGAAGGCCAGCAGCGGCGCGGCCGATTGGCCTCTTCGATCGAACGCCAGTGCCGCTTCGACGTGGGCTTTCACTGGCCGGCCGGCGGAAAGGTGCCCGAAGAGAATCGCTACGCCCTCCTGCCTTCCGAATGGGCGCGCCATGGGGAGGTGGAGGATGCCTTGAGCGGATATGCCTTTCGGCGCCGCCTGGAAAGCGCCGGCCAGGATCGAGCCTATCTGGTGCGGGTGCAATTGGCCGTGCCGCCCGACCAACTGGCCAGGAGGGAGGACGAATGATCCCTCCAGCAGCGGTCCCCTACCTCATCTTGCTGGCCTGCCTGCTCATCGGCCTGCTGGCCGACATCCTGGCACGGGGGCGTCGCGACGGCGACAGCGGGCAGTTTTGGGGCGACTGCCTCTTTTTGTTCGGCTGCATCATGGGGCCCGCGCTGGTCTACTCGGCCTTGCTTCCCTCCCTCAACCAAGACTGGTGGCTGTCCGGATTCCATTTGCATTTGGAACTGGTCACCGGTCACGGCATTGCCGAGGACACCGCATTCCGCCTGGCCTTGTTGATCCCCCTGCTGCTCTGGGCAGCTTTGCTGCTCATCAACGTCTTCCGGCCACCAGGACAGCCCAGCCGCTGGCTGTCCGGTTCGGCGGGATTGACCCATTCACGGGTTTGGGTTCTTCTTTTCGGGCTCCCCTTTCTGCCTCTTTTCCTGTGGGGCTGGGGACGCCTGGGCGGCGGCGAGGACGCCTATCCGGGCGCGTTGTGGGTCAGCCAGGCTGTCCTGATGGTCTGCCTTGCGGCCATCGCCCTGAGCAAGCTGCCCGTCGGCCAACCTTCCGCCCCATCCGCAGTTGAAGAAGAGCCGCAGCAGGAAGCCCAGCCTCAGATGCGCTCCGGATGGGCCGAGACGCTGCGCCGTCACGGCATCGAATCACGGCAATTGTGCAACTGGCCAGCCGATCCCGCTCCCCGGGCCGTGCATTCCGAGAGCAGCCCCGAGTTGCTTTACCGCCTCAGCGGCGCCATCGGCATTGCTCCCCAATTGGTCGAAGGCGTGGGCGAGTTGATCGAGCAGTCCAGCTTCGGCGAAGAAAAGGACCGCACGCGGCTGGTGCTGGCGCCGGACGACTGCGGCCAGATCGAAGTCATCGCCGCCGCCGCCTGCATCCTGTGGCAGCGCTTTCGCGAGTCCACTTTGTTGGTGGCCGCCTCCGAAGCCCAGCGCTGCGTCCAATTGCTGGACCGCTGCCTGCCCGATTCTGCGCCTGCCGTCCTGGTCCGGACGGGGCAGGACCTCAAAGCCGGGGCTGCACTGCACGTAGTGGACGCCGAGACCCTCTCCGAACGCATCCTGCAGGAGTTGAGCCGCACGGGCCTGGCGCGCTCGGCGGGCTGGGTGGTGTGGTTTGACGTACACCGCTACACGGGCGTTCTGGCCGCCAACGCCTGGGCCATTTCGCGCCGTCTGCACCGCATCCTCAAGAGCGAGGGCCGGCTCGACCTGCGCATCTTGGTGCTGGGCCGCAGCAGCGCCTACGGCGACGCCCAGCAGGAGCGCTTTTTGCGGCGCCTGTTCCCTTACACCTTTTCCGCCGACTCCGAAGTGCGCATCCCGGCCGAGACGCGCCGTCCCGTCAGCTTGCACCTGCTTGAATCCCACCAGGGCTTTGACAAAACCGAAACCGGCCGCAGCCTCCCCCGAGCATCTCGTCACCCTTGCCTGGCTGCCGCCTGGGCCTCGGTCCGGGAAGGCTGGACCACTTGGCTGGAACGCCCTGCGGAGGTCAGCGACGCCGACATCAATCAGGTCTTGCAGCGAACCATCCAAGATGCCGAAATGGGAAAGTGGCTGCGCCCCTCGGCATCCTCATCCCAGGCTTCCATCCTCGACCTGCAGCCGGACGGAGTCCTTTCGCTGCAGGAAAAAGTCTGTCAAGGAGGCCGCTCTTCTTCTGTCGGCGCCGCCCACCACGTGGCGCTGCGACCACTGGACAACCCCTACGCCCAGTTCCTGCTCGAAAGCCTGTCAGGACGGGAGAACGGCCAGAGGGGATTCGGCACTTCCCGCCGCTTGGTGGGCGCACGCGCCCAGCCCAGCATCATCCGCCATCATTTGCTGTTGGCCCTGGCCGAGCGCGAAGAGACCGGCCACGGGCTGCGCCGGGACTTTTTGTGGGAAGAGGACGTCATCACGCGCACTTTGGACGCCATTTTCCAGGAGGGCAAGCTGGAACGCCGCGAGGTCCGCTTCTTGGATCAACAGGGCCGCGCCCACCGCGACCGCCTTTACCGCAACCGCATGGCCCGCAGCGAAGCCCGACGCCCGCTCGACTGCGTGGGCACCGACTTGGTGGTGGTCCGCGAAGCCACCGCCGGACAGGACTGGGCGGGAGTCCGCATGCTGGTCGATCCCCAGCGCCTGCCTATCCAGGCCTATCCCGGTCGGATCTTCCTGCATGGAGGCCGCCGCTATCGGGTCAGTTCCTGGGAAGGCGCCCATCGGGCGGGAAGCGAAAGCTGGGTGGAGTGCGAGCAGGAGGGCACTCCATCGTCCTCATTGCGCATCCGCAGCTTCCACGTCGACCGCATCACCGACCTGCGCCCGCTGGGCAGCGTGGGGCGATCCCAGCGCCTGCTCTCCTTGCTCACCGCCCAGATGCACTACCACGAAGACGTGACCGGAGTCATCCGGCTGGAGGCTGCTTCCCAAGGCGGATGGGGCGAGCCCCAGGTCAAAAGCCTGGGACGCCCCCTGTCGACCTCCTTCCCCACCGAAGCCCTCTTGCTCTGCTTCAGTTCCCGTCCCGGTCGGCTGTCGCTGGTCTCGCTGGGACAGGCTTTGCGCACCATCCTGCCCGTCCATCTGGGAGTGGAGGAGGATGCCCTGGAGGTTGTCCCTGTCCATGGGGCCTTCGCCGACGAGACGGAAATCCACGGCTTGGCGGTTGTGGACCTTTATCCCGGAGGAATCGGCCTGGCCCGTTCCATCCGCGACGAGGATCCTTTGATCCGCACCGTCTTGCAGCAAACTCAAAAATGGCTCCAAGCCTGCAAATGCCAACTGAGCTGCGCCAATTGCCTGGCCACCCCTCTCGCTCGCGCCTCCACCAGCTCGCGGCGTCCCGACCGGAGCAGCGTGCTGGTCCTCCTCGACGAGTACCTGTCTTGACTGACAAGATTCGAACCCACCGCCGTTCGCTTTCCCGCGCCGGATTGGGAGGCCGTGCCCAGGATCTGACTCGGCTGGCCGTGCAGCTGGCCCGCGCCGCTGTGAACGAATTGTCGAGCCCGACTGGTCCTTTCGCTGCAAGCCCAAAAGCCTGGGTGGCCGGCTCGGTGGCCCCGTTGGAGGATTGCTACTCTCCCCAATTTGTCCCGTCCGATGAGGAATTGGCCCGCGAGCACTCCGAACTTGTCCGCCACCTCGACGATGCCGGCGTTGACCTATTCCTGGTGGAAACGATGAACACGATCCGGGAAGCCCTGGCGGCCACTCGGGCAGCCGTTGCTACGGGACGGCCTGCCCTGGTGATTACCGGTGCCCTCAACCTGCCCGACTTTCACATTGAGGGCCGACCCCCGGTTGCCCAGGGCGAGTGCTGCCGCTGCTGCTCGCCGCAGTGGCCGTGCTGGCAAGTTGGCTCCCCGCCCGGCAGGCCACTCGGGTGGAGCCGACGGAGGCGCTTCGAAACGAGTAGTCAGGCACTGCGGAAAGGAAATAGAGCCACAGAGCAGACGGAAAGAACAGATCACTGCTCCTGGCCTCTGTGCCCTCGGCGGCTCTGTGGCCCGCCTTGCCGTATGAGGTGCTCGCCACCCATCGGGCGGCGAGTGTTCCACTCTTGCATGTAGTGCCGGTAGTCCTCGCTCTTGGGACGGCCCTCGTCCACCGAGGAGCCCATTCCGTGGAAGGGAAGAGGTTCGACCATGTCAGGATGGGCTGAGTTCACGTCCATGTCCTTGCCGAATCCGTCCACGTAAAGCAGGAAGTCGCGCACCCATCCTTGCGGTAGGGGCGGCAAGGCCGAGACGTCGAAGTAGGCTTCGATCTCGTCGCCGGAACGGGTGATGACGTAGCGGTCGTCGGCTTCGGAAAGCAGGGGCAGCACATCGCCGTAGCGGGTGTAGGCGCCGCTGTGGACTTTCCAGTCGGCGATGGGGGAGACGCGGTCGTAAAAGTACTGCTTGGGCTGCTTGCCGTCCGGGCTGGAGAACTCGGGGAAGCCGTGGAAATGCAGGTCGGCGTAGGCGGCCGGCAGGCGATGCAAAATGTATTCGCTGCGGGCAGGGCCGGACTCGACCAGGATCTGATCCCAGTAAATGCGCATGTTGGTCAGGATGCGCACCTCGCGCGAGTCGGAAAGGAATTTGCCCGACAGGTCGACGGTCATGGGCTTGGGCAGCCCGGCCGGAAAGCCCATCCGCTCGATCACCGTCACCCAGTTGCCTTGCGGGTCCTTCACCTGCAGGCGGGGCGGCTGCAAGGAGACTCCGGCTTGCCAGGCGGCCAGGTTGCTGGTGCTGTCGGCGTAGTCGATCCAGGCCTGCATGATGAGTACGGTGCGATCATTGGAGGCCGGCCCCAAGTCGAGGATCATCTCATGGGGTTCGGCGTAGCCCTTGAAGGGCAGCTTGTCGAACAGGTCCGGGTATTCCCGGTCGATGCGACGCAGACGGGGCAGGATGTCGCGCCCTTGCCCATCGCGTGCCGACAGCGGCGGGCGGGCGTTGCTGACAGTGTGAATCCCAAAGTCGTCATAAGGCGGGCCCGGAAGCAGCTTTTCGTCCGCAAAGACCTCGAAGTCGGCCGGGTGGTCCACCGCCACCAGTTGCAGCTTGTCAAAAAAAATCACCTCCTCCAACTGGTTGTTGAGGGTGACGGCCAGGCGGTTCTCCTTGAGCCTCAGCACGCTCCTGTCCAGCTTGACGTACTCATCGCTGTCAGGGACGTTGTAGAGGCCGGGTTTGAGCAGGTAGCCGAAGGCGCTGCCTCCCAGAAAATCGGTGACGAAGCGGTAGCCCTTACCGTCCCAGACATAGAGGATGGGGCAGCTGGTGCCCTTGCGGTCCAATTCCTCGACGCGGAATCTCTTGTTGACGGGCGGATTGAGTTCCGACTGCAGCACGCCGCCCGGCCAGAGGAGGCGCAGGAAATCGATGCGGCTGCGCTTGCCCAGTCCGAAGTGGGCCAGGTGCGAACTCTGTGACAGCAGCCCGTGCCCGACCGTGACTTCCCGCTTGAGGTGGAAGTCGCCCGAGCGAATCTCGACTTTGGCGCCGATGCCCGATTTGTTGCTGTTGGTCCCCCGCGTGTCG
>JANQFM010000872.1 GCA_028277865.1 Acidobacteriota bacterium | reverse complement strand
GGGCTTCATGCCGTTGCACCACCTTTTTGAGGCTGGCCTGGAAGGCGCCGGCATGGAGTTTGCCTCGCAGCCGGAATGCAACCGGGATGTTGTAGAGAGGGCTGCCTGGGGCCAGTTGATCGAGGAACCAAAGGCGCTGCTGGGCAAAGGAAAGAGGCAGATCCTCCTCCTGCCTGCAGTCCCTTGGGGCCAGGGGAGGAAGGCTGACGGGCGTCTGGCGCAGAAGAGCCTCGATGTGCTGGGCCAGGGCAGACGGTGTGGGGGCTTCGAAAAGCGTCCGCAGGGGAATTTCCAGCGAGAAGGCCTGACGGATGCGCGAGATTGCCTGAGTGGCGAGCAGGGAGTGACCGCCTAGCTGGAAAAAGTCGTGGTTGGCCCCCACCCGCTGCACGCCCAGCAGATCGGACCAGATGTCGGCCAGCAGTTCCTCGCTCGGCGAAGAAGGCGCAACGTACTCGACCGAGGCCGCCTGGGGAAGCCGCCGGGGCAAAGCCTTGCGGTCCAGCTTGCCGCTGGGAGTCTTGGGCAGGGCATCCAGCACGACGAATAGCGAGGGAACCATGTAATCGGGCAGGCGGGTGCGCAGGAATTCGCCCAGCTCTTGCTGGAAATCAGCTTCCTTTACGTCGTCGACGGCTCTCAGGTAGGCCACCAGCCTCCGGCGCCCTGCAGCCTCGCTTTGGGCCACCACGGCGACCTCGGCAACCCATTGATGGAGGTCCAGAGCCGCTTCGACTTCGGCCGGCTCGATGCGGAACCCACGGATCTTGACCTGCTGATCGCGGCGTCCCAAGAATTCCAGCCTTCCCGAAGGGCGCCGTCGGGCCAGGTCTCCGGTGTCGTAAAGGCGTTCGCCCCAAGCAAAGGGATGAGGGATGAACCGCTCTGCGGTCAGTGCCGGTTGGCCCAGGTAGCCGCGGGCCAGGCCGTCCCCGCCGGCAAAAAGCGTCCCCGTCACACTCAAGGGGACCGGATTGAGGTGATCGTCCAGAACATATGCCGAGGTATTGGCGATGGGGCGACCGATGGGAATCGAGGCGTCCTCGAACTCTTTTGACCGCATGCTGTGGCAGCAGGTGAAGGTGGTGTTTTCGGTGGGCCCGTAGCCGTTGATGAGCCGTGCCAGGCCCGCCTGCAAGGCCTTGCGCACGTGAGGAGGCGAAAGGACGTCCCCGCCCGCCAAGAGCTGACCCAGGCGCGTCAGGGGCTGCAGGTTTTGCTCAGCCATGAGATGAAAGAGCGGCGCTGTCAGCCAGAGCGTCGTCACTGCTTGCTCCTCAATCGTTCTCCCGATCTGTTCCAGGGTGGGCCTTTGGGGAGGAAAGATGGCCAGGCGGGCGCCGTTGAGCAGGCTGCCCCACAGCTCGAGAGTGGAGGCGTCGAAAGAAATGGGCGCCAGCAGCAAAAAGGCCTGCTCTTCATCCAGTCGCGCAAAGTTGGTGTTTTGGACTAGCCTGAGCACCGCACGATGCGGCACAGCGGTTCCTTTGGGAATCCCCGTGGAACCCGATGTGTAAATGACGTAGGCCAGGTTTGCGGCAGCCGGCTCGGGTGCCGCCGGGGGACGCCCCTGATGGGCCAGCCCATCACCCCAGCCATCTTCCTCCAGGCACAGGACAGGCGGAATGTCCGGCGGCAATCGGTCGATCAGGCTTTGCTGTACCAGCAGGGCGCAGGCCTGGGCGTCTTTCAACATCAACGACAGGCGCTGGCTCGGATAGGCAGGATCCAGGGGCAGGTAGGCCGCCCCTGACCGCAGGGTTCCCAGCAACGCCGTCACCAGTTCCAAAGAGCGCTGCATGAAAATCCCCACCTTGGACTCGGGCTCGGCGCCTTCACGGCGCAGCCGACGGGCCAGACGGCTGGAACGGCGATCCAGTTCGCCGTAGCTGAGCTGCCGGCTGCCCAGAGCCAGCGCCACCCGGTCGGGCCAGTTGCGGACACCGTCTTCGAATACCTGGGGGATCGCCTGCTGACGGGCATAGGCGCTGCGGGTGTCGTTGCACTCCAGCACCATCTGATGGCGCTGGACCTGATCCAGCAAGGGCACTTCCCAGACATCTCGGCCGGGATCGGCCAGGACACCCCGCAGGAGAGCCCCGAAATGCCTCACAAATCGGTTGATGACGGCGGGGCCGAACAGATCAGCACTGTATTCCACGGCACCCTGCAAGCCTCGTTCGCCTTCGGCCATGATCAGCGTCAGGTCGAATTTGGAGGAAAGAGCCGGCGCTTCATCCGGAAAGACCTCCAGCCCCTCCAGGCTCAGTTCCGTCATGGGCACGTTCTGAAAGGCGAAGACAACCTGAAAGAGCGGGGTGTGACTGAGCGAACGCTGCGGCTGCAGGGCTTCGACCACCTGCTCGAAGGGGATGTCCTGATGGGCGTAGGCTCCCAGGCAGGCCTTGCGGACCTGGGTCAGCACTTGTCGAAAGCCCGGTCGGCCGGCAAGGTCGGCGCGCAGGACCAGCGTATTGACGAAAAATCCGATCAGGCCTTCGATTTCGGGTCGGGTCCGGTTGGCGATGGGAGTCCCGACACAGACGTCCCTTTGCCCCGCCCAGCGCGCCAGCAAGGTCTGGAAGGCGGCCAGCAAAGTCATGTACAAAGTCGCATCGCAGCTTCGGCTCAACGCCA
The DNA here is from genome assembly GCA_028277865.1 of Acidobacteriota bacterium. Lineage (GTDB taxonomy): Bacteria > Acidobacteriota > UBA6911 > RPQK01 > DATIPO01 > JANQFM01. The sequence goes on along the minus strand of JANQFM010000872.1, from coordinate 1,626 downwards.
ACAGGTCCCGCCGCAATTCGGCTGGCCAACTGAAAACTTCGGTCGCACCCCGGTAGCTGGGCTGCAAAGGCCGCGGCTGATCGGTGGGCAGATCAAGGACCGCTGGGGCATCTGCAAGCCCTTCCTTCCAATAGGCTAGCTGCTCCTCCAGCTCGTCGCCTTCCATCCACTTCCTCTGCCAGCGGGCGAAGTCAGCGTATTGCAGGGGCAGTTCCTGCAGAGGCGAGGGCCGGCCGGCGGCCAAGGACTGATAGAGCGCGCCCAGTTCCTGAACCATCACTGCCTTGGACCAGGCGTCTGAGACGATGTGGTGCATGGTGGCCAGCAAGAGTTGGTCCTGCGAGTCCAGACGCAGCAGGCATGCCCGCATCAGGGGGCCGCTGGCCAGGCTGAAAGGGACTTCGGCCTCCTCGATCCTCAGCCGGGCCATCTCCATGAGACGCTGTTCTTGCCCCAAGCCGGAGAGATCGACCACGGGCAACGGCAAGCTGAGGTCCTGGCGGATGTATTGGACCGGCTTGCCTTCCAGGGCGGGAAAGCAGGTGCGCAGGACTTCGTGGCGGCGCAGCAGCTCATTGAGGCTGGCTTGCAAGGCGCAGTGATTCAGGCTGCCGCGCAGGCGCAGCGCAGAGGGGACGTTGTACAGGGAGCTATCCGGTTCGAGCTGGTCCAGGAACCAGAGGCGCTGCTGGGCAAAGGAAAGGGGCATCTCGCCGATGCGGTCCGAGGCGGTCAGAGGAGGCAGCGCCGAACGGCTCTGGCGGGCCTTTTCCTCCTCGACATGGCGGGCTATCTCTTCCACCGTGGGGGCTTCGAAAAGCAGCTGCAGGGGCAGATCCACCGAAAAGGCCTGGCGGATGCGGTAGATCACCTGAGTGGCCAGCAGGGAGTGCCCTCCCAGGTCAAAGAAATTGTCCCGGATGCCAACCCTGCCCATGGAAAGGACGTCCGAGAAGATCCCCGCCAGCAGTTCCTGTACGGGCGTGGAAGGCGCCACATACTCACGGGCTGCTTCGACGGGCGCCATCCGGCTCAGTGCCTGGCGGTCCACTTTGCCGTTGGGCGTCAAGGGCAGGGACTTGAGCAGCGCAATGGAAGCCGGGACCATGTATTCGGGCAACTTCGTGCGCAGGAAGGCGCGCAGCTGGTCCGTGTCGGCTCCCGGCTCGGCCGCATCCTGCAGGACAGCGAAAGCCGCCAGGCGGGGATCGACCGCTTGCTCTTCCCGCAGCAGCACTGCCGCTTTGCGGACTGCCGGGTGTTCCGTCAGCGTCTCTTCGATTTCACCCAGCTCGATGCGAAAACCGCGCAGCTTGATCTGGTGGTCCGCCCGCCCCAGGAATTCGATGCCTTCTCCCGGCACGTGGCGGGCCAGGTCTCCCGTGCGGTAAAGCCGTCCGCCGGGCTGGCAATCGAACAGATCGGGAATGAATCGCTGCGCCGTCGGGCCGGGGCGGTTGAGGTAGCCTCGGGCCAGTTGGGCACCGGCGATGAACAGCCCTGCAGCCACCCAGGACGGGGCCGGCCGCAATGCGTCGTCCAGCAGGTAGGCCCGGCAGTTGGGCAGCGGACAGCCGACCGGCAAGGTGGCCAGGCGGGTATCGCCCGGCGCCGGCCCCGCCCGGT
>JANQFM010000863.1 GCA_028277865.1 Acidobacteriota bacterium | reverse complement strand
CAAGCGGGTGGCTCAGGAACAGCGTCCCCACCTGGCGGACAACCGCGGTTCCAGCGGATTCAAGATGTTGGTCAAGGAACTGCTCTATCCCATCTACGCGCATAAGGGCTCGGGGGCGCGGGTGTGGGATATCGACGGCAACGAATATGTCGACCTGACGATGGGGTTCGGCACGCTGGTCTTGGGCCACTCGCCGGCCTGTGTCATGCAAGCGCTCCAAGAGCAGGGCGACCTGGGGCTGCGAATCGGCATGGAGTCGGTTCTGGCCGGTGAAGCGGCCCGGCTGATTTGCCGGATGACAGGCAATGAGAGGGCCGCCTTCGTCAACTCCGGCAGCGAAGCCGTATTCTCGGCCATCCGCCTGGCGCGGACCCGCAGCGGCCGGACCAAGATCGCCATGTTCGAGGGGGGCTACCATGGCTTTTTCGACGAGGTCATGGCCATGCCGGACAAGACCTCTGCGGAATACAGCCGCAGCATCCCGGCAGCGCCCGGCGTTTCGCCCCAGGTGTCTGAAAATGTGCTGGTGCTCAAGTATTGCAGCCCCGAGTCGATCGAGATCCTCAAGGGCTGCGCTCATGAGCTGGCGGCGGTGCTGGTCGAGCCCCAGCAAACGCGGCGTCCCGGCGGATTCGACACTCGGGCCTTCCTGCACCAGCTGCGGGAAGTCACCCGGCAATCGGGGACGGCCCTGATCCTCGACGAGGTGGTGACCGGATTCCGCATTCACCAGGGCGGCGCCCAGGCGCTCTACGGCGTCCGCGCCGACATCGTCACCTACGGCAAGGCTGTGGGGGCGGGCCTGCCGGTGGGAGTGGTTTCGGGCAAGGCCGAGTACCTGGACGGCCTGGACGGAGGCATGTGGAGTTACGGGGACGACAGCTATCCCCGTGCCCAGTCGACCTTCCTGGCCGGCACCTACTTCAAGCACCCCTTCATCATGGCCCCGGTCAAGGCGGTGCTGGAGCACTACCGGAAAAGCGGGCCACGCCTTCAGGAAGAGCTGAACGAGAAAACCGACCGTCTTGCGGAGCGGATCAACCGCTGCCTGGCCGAGGCAGGGGCGCCGATCCGTTTGATGCACTCGGGCTCAATCGCCAACTTCGTCTTCGGCCGCCAGGTCAAGCACCCCAGCCTTTTTTACTACCACCTGCTCGACAACGGCCTGTACGTGCGCGACAGGCGTCCCTTGATGATCTCGACGGCCCACAGCGAGGATGACCTGGAGCGTGTCGTCCAGGCCGTCCAACGGAGCGTCAAGGCGCTGCAGGAAGGGGGCTTTTTGCCCCCTGCGCCGGTGCCTTCCCCTGCTGGCGGCATCGGTGCGGGACAGCCGCAAGCAGCAGAAGTGCAAGCCTTCCAGGCCACTCACGCCCAGCAGGAGCTGTGGACCTTGGCTCACATGAGCGAGGATGCTTCGCGGGCCTACAATGAAGGCCTGCAGATTCGCTTGCGCGGACGATTGCGCCGCAGTGCCCTGCAGCAGGCCTTGCAGCAACTGGTGGACCGTCACCAGGCCATGCGGGCTTCGTTCAGCCCCTTGGGCGAAGAGCTGCGCATCGCGCCCAACCTGGCGGCCGGGCTTCCCGTCGAAGACCTCTCGCAACTCGATCCCGCAAGCCGCCGCAGCCAATTGGACCGCTTGCTCGAAAACGAAGCCGGGCGGGTTTTCGACTTGGAGCGCGGACCCCTTTTCCGATTCAGGCTGATCCGCCTGGGCGGTCAAGATCACATTCTGGCATTCACCTGCCATCACAGCGTGATCGACGGGCGTTCCAACGGCCTGCTCATCTCCGAACTGGCCGCCCTCTATTCGGCAGCCTGTCGGGGCCGGCCATTG
>JANQFM010000861.1 GCA_028277865.1 Acidobacteriota bacterium | reverse complement strand
GCGCGTCGCGCGGTGCGTGGTGTTGCGAACCGCCTCCAGCGTGGTTTCGAGCTCGCGCTCGGTGTCGCGTTTGATCTCGGCCAGCGCGAGCCAGCGCACCAGACCCATCGCGAGATGATTCAAAGGATCCGTTCGGTCTCCCGCGAGTTGAGCCGCCCGATTGCCATTATCCAGGATCTGCAAGGCGTCAAGATTCGCACCCGCAAACTCAAGGGACACAAGCCTGTCGAGCTGAAGAGCGGAGGGGAATTCACCATCACCACCCGCAAGCTCAAGGGGGACCAGCGGCGCGTTTCCACAGGCTATTCCAAGCTGCCTCAAGATGTCCGGGCTGGGAGCCGCATCCTGCTTTCCGATGGCCAGATCGAGCTGGAGGTCGTCTCCACCAGCAGCGATGAAGTGCGCTGCCTGATCGTCAGCGGAGGCCTGCTGGGCGAAAAGAAGGGCATCAATGTGCCCGGCGTCAGCCTCTCGGTCGCCTCGCTGACCAAAAAGGACAAGAAGGATGTCCTTTTCGGGATCGAAAACGGCGTCGACTATATCGCCCTTTCCTTCGTGCGCCGCAAGGAGGACATGCTGGCTTTGAAGTCGATCCTGCAGGAGGCCGAGGCGGATATCCCCGTCATCGCCAAGATGGAAAAACCTGTGGCCATCGACAATCTGGAGGCCATTTTGGAAGTCAGCGACGGCGTCATGATTGCGCGGGGCGACCTGGGCGTCGAGGTGCCTGCAGAGCGGGTACCCGTTCTGCAGAAGCAGATCATCCGGACGGCCAACAAGATGGGCAAGCCTGTCATTACGGCCACCCAGATGCTGGAGTCGATGATTCACAACGCCCGCCCGACCCGTGCCGAAGCCTCGGACGTGGCCAATGCGATCTTCGACGGGACCGATGCCGTGATGCTCTCCGGCGAGACGGCGGTCGGAGACTTTCCCGTCGAATCGGTGGCCATCATGTGCCGGATCATCGAAGAAGCCGAAGCCGCCCTGGCCAACTTCGTGCCTCGAGAGGAATCCGAGCCTCAGCGCTCTTTCCCGGACGCAGTCTGTGAGGCCGCCTATCATGCCTCAGAGGTGCTCGATACGCGTGCCATCTGCGCCTTTACCCAGACCGGATCCACCGCCAGGACCATCGCCAAGTACCGTCCCCGGACCGAGATCTTCGGATTGTCGCCCGACCGCTCCATCATGCGTCGAATGTGCCTGTACTGGGGCGTGCGGCCCATGTTGATGCACGCCATTGACAACGTCGACGAATTGATCCGCATGTTGGAGCGAACCCTCCTCGGCCGGGGAGTGGTTCAAAGGGGCGATGACCTCATCATCCTGACCGGAGCTCCCATCATTGAAAAAGGCCACACCAGCCTGATGAAGCTGCATAAAGTCCAGGCCGGCCCCAGCAAGCAGATGAAGATGATCTGACGGTTGTCGGTTGTCGGTTGTCAGGGAGAATTGATGAGAAGGACCGGAAAAGAAAGGAATCGACGGACCTTTCGGTCCTCTTCCTTGTTCCGTGTTCCCTGTTCCTTGTTCCATCCAATCCAAAGGCAACTGCCGCTGAGACTTGTCCGGCCGATGCGCTCATGCTAGCATCAAACGCTCTGTCGGGACGATCCGGATCGCGTGGGCCTCTCGAAACCAGATCGAGGTTCGAGAATGGAGACTCTCCTCTGCTCCCAGTGCGGCAGCGCCAATCTTGCCGACGACCGAAGTTGCTCCCAGTGCGGCGCTCCGACCACAGAGCTGACGCCTGTCGGTCAGATTGACCAGCCGACCCTCCAAATAGACCGCAAGGGTGCGACTGCAGGCCCGAAAACACCCATCCAACCATCCCATTCCCTCGTCGGCAGCCTGATCGGCCAGTACAGAGTCGTGGAACTGCTGGGCAAGGGCGGCTTCGGCGAAGTCTACAGGGTCCGCGACACCAGCCTGGGCCGCCAGGCGGCCATCAAGCTGCTGCCGGCAGAAATCTCCCGGCAGCCCGAAAGCCAGAAGCGGTTCAGGCGCGAAGCCCAGGCGGCCTCCAGATTGAACCATCCCAATATCTGCACGATATACCACCTGGGGGGATTCAAAGGGCGGATCTTCATCGTCATGGAACTGGTCCGGGGCATGACCCTGCGGCAATTGGTGCGCAAGCGAGCCGTGCAGGCGATGGAGATCGTCCAAATCGGCCTCCAGGTCGCCTCCGGACTGGGCGCCGCCCACCGCCAGGGCATCATCCACCGCGACATCAAAAGCGCCAATGTCATTGTCAACGATGAAGGCCGGGTCAAGATCCTCGACTTCGGACTCGCCAAGCGCCTGGATTGCGAGGGATCCGGCGAATCCATACTGGCCGAGCCATTGACCCAGGACGGTTCCGTACTCGGGACGATCCCCTACATGTCGCCCGAGCAGCTGCGGGGCGAGGCACTCGACCAACGCAGCGACATCTTCTCCTTCGGCATTGTGCTCTATGAACTGTTGACCAGAACGCTGCCGTTTCAAGGCAACACTGAGTTCGAGGTCTCCGATGCCATCCTCAACCAGAGCCCCGAGCATTTCGCAACAACCGGCCGCACGGCAGCTCGCCTGCATCAAATCATTTTGAAAATGCTCAACAAGGATCCGGCCCGGCGCTACCAGAGGGTTCAGGATGTCTACGAAGATCTGCAGGCGCTGCTCTCCCCGACTCGTCCATTGCGGCACCCGGACTCGCTTGCGGCTGAAACGGGGTCCGCCGATCTGCACAATCTCCCACTGCTGGGCCAGCATTTCGTGGGAAGGGTCACGGAGCTGTCCGAGCTGTACCGTTTCCTGCAAGATGACGGCCATCGACTGATTACGTTGGTGGGGCCCGGCGGAATCGGAAAGACCCGCCTGGCCATCAAAAGCGCCAGCGAGCAAATCGAGTGCTTCCCGGACGGCGTCTGGTTCGTGCCCTTTGCCGCCCTCGAGTCGCCGTCGCTGGCGGCCTCGGCAATCGCCGCATCGCTCGGGTTCAAGTTTCAGGGGCAGCAAGAACCCGAAACCCAATTGACCAGACACCTGCAGGACAAGCAGATGTTGCTGGTGCTGGACAATCTGGAGCACTTGTTGGAGGTCGCCGACCTGATTTGCCGCCTCCTTGCCGCCGCACCCCAGCTGCGATTTCTGGCCACCTCCCGAGAGAGGCTCAATCTGCTCGAAGAAGTGGTCTATCCCTTGGGCGGGCTAGGCTACCCCAAAGGCGATGAGGCTGGGGATTCCGAGCTTTATAGCGCAGTGAGGCTTTTCGTCCGGCGCGCCAATCAAGTCGATCCCAGCTTCGGGTTGACGCCGTCCGAACGGCCCCATGTTGTACGCATTTGCCGTCTGACCGACGGGATGCCCCTCGGAATCGAGCTGGCGGCTGCATGGGTTCGGCTGCTCCCCTGTGCCGAGATCGCCGAAGAGATCGGCAAAAGCATCGACTTCCTGCATACCTCGCGCAGGGACCTCCCCGAACGTCATCGGGATCTTCGTGCCGTATTCGAGCATTCCTTCAAGCGCCTCGGAGAGGATGAAAGATCCGTTTTAAAGCGCCTTTCGGTTTTTCGGGGAGGATTCAGCCGGAAAGCCGCCCAGCGCGTTGCCGGCGCCGGCCTGAACCATCTCGTCGGCCTGTTGGACAAATCCCTCTTGCGCAAGGGAAGCGCAGGAGAGTTCACCATTCATGAGCTGCTGAGGCAGTTTGGGGAAGACAAGCTCCGCCGTAATCGCCAAGAGTATGAAAACATACGGAATGTTCATTGCGATTTCTATGCGGATTCGCTGAGGGAAAAAGGCTCTGACTTGCGCGGCAAGAAAGGGACGGAAGCTGTCATCGACGTCCAGCGGGAAATGGAAAACGTCCGCCACGGCTGGCGCTGGTCGCTGGCAACTAGCAGCCCAAGAGTTTGAGGTCTTTCTCCAAAAGTACCCAAATCACGCCCGGTCGAACGATGCGCTCTTCTTGCTCGGCGAATCATTCGTCCAGTTGCAGCGATACGCAGACGC
>JANQFM010000853.1 GCA_028277865.1 Acidobacteriota bacterium | reverse complement strand
GTCTTCTGCAGCGGCGAGGCGCTGACCGCCGACCTGCAGGAGAGCTTGCTCTCCCGCCTGCAGGCAGGCCTGCACAATCTTTACGGCCCCACCGAGGCTTCGATCGAGGTGTCGCGCTGGAGCTGCCGGGCGGGCGAAGAGCGACCCGGCGTCCCTATCGGGCGTCCCATTTTCAATCTGAGCCTGCTGGTCCTGAACAGCGAGCTGAAGCCCGTTCCCATCGGCGTGGCGGGGGAGCTTTGCATCGGCGGACCGGGCGTGGCTCGGGGCTATCTGCGCCGTCCCCGGAGGACTTCGGCCAGCTTCGTGCCCGACCCTTGCAGCCCTCAGATGGGGGCACGGCTCTACAGGACAGGCGACCGTGCCCGCTGGCTGCCCGACGGAAACATCGAGTTCCTGGGGCGCCTCGACTTCCAGCTCAAGGTGCGGGGATTCCGTGTCGAGCCGGGGGAGATCGAGGAGGCGCTGCGCCAATACCCGGGAGTTGACCAAGCGGTAGTGGTGGCCCGTCCCGATGCAGCCGGCACGCACAGCCTGATCGCTTATTTGGCCGCCGACCCGGCAGCGGCGCCGCGGCCCGAGGAACTGACCGCCTATTTGAGCGAGATCCTGCCCGCCTACATGGTGCCGTCGCTGTTTATCATTTTGGAGGAACTGCCCTTAACCTCCAGCGGCAAGATCGACCGCAAAGCCTTGCCCTCACCGGAAGCTGCCCAGAGGCGGCGGCGCGAGTTCGTGGCGCCCCGCGATCCCTTCGAGGCACGCCTGGCCCGCATCTGGCAGGAGGTGCTCGAAGTGGACCGGGTGGGCATCTACGACAACTTCTTCGACCTGGGCGGGCATTCGCTGCTGGCCACCCAGGTGGTTTCCAAGATCCTGCAAGCCTTTGGGGTCGATCTGCCGCTGCGGTCGCTTTTTGAGGCGCCCACCCTGGACCGCCTTGCAGCCCGCATCCAACTGGCCTTCCCCAAGCTGGAAAAGCCGCCCATCGCCCCGGTGGGGCGCGACAGGGAGCTGCCTCTTTCCTTCGCCCAGAGGCGCCTCTGGTTCCTGGACCGGCTGCTGCCCGGCAACCCCCTTTACAACATCGCGTCGGGCTGGAGGCTGCACGGCCGCCTGAAGGTCGAAGTGCTCGAAGCCTCCCTCAACGAGATCATCCGCCGCCACGAGGCGTTGCGCACCAACTTCCCCTCTCGTATGGACCGTCCCTCCCAGGTCATCCATGCCCAGGCCCGTCTCGAAGTGGCCGTGCTCGATTTGCGCAGCCTGGATGAGGAGCGGCGCAGCCGGGAGGTGGCTCGGCGGGCCAGGGCCGAAGCCTTGCGTTCCTTCGACCTTTCGAGCGACCTGCTGCTGCGGGCCGCCGTGATGCGCCTGGGACAAGAGGAATGGGCCTTGCTGCTGACCCTGCATCACATTGTCTCGGACGCCTGGTCGATGAGCCTTCTGCAAGGGGAGTTGCGTCGGCTCTACGAGGCCTTTTCCGAGGGCCGCCCCTCGCCGCTGCCTCGGCTGGCCGTCCAGTACGCCGATTTTGCCGCCTGGCAGCAGGAATGGCTGAGCGGAAAAGTCCTGCAAGAGCAGCTGGACTTCTGGCGCGACCAGCTACGGGACGTCCCGGTCCTGCAGTTGCCCACCGACCATCCCCGCCCAGCCGTACAGGCCTTCCGGGGCGGGCAGATAGGCTTCGAATTCTCCCCAGCGCTTTCCGGCAGCCTGAAATCGCTCAGCCAGCGTTCGGGCTCGACGCTTTTCATGACCCTTTTAACCGCCTTTCAGGTCTTGCTGCAGCGCTACACCGGGCAGGACGACATCGTGGTGGGAACCCCTATCGCCAACCGCAACCATTCCGAGGTCGAAGAGCTGATCGGGTTCTTCATCAACAACCTGGCCCTGCGCGCCGACTTGTCGGGCGACCCCGCCTACTCGGCGCTGCTGCAACGGGTCAGCGCCGCGGCCCTGGAAGCCTATGCTCACCAAGACCTTCCCTTCGAAAAATTGGTTGAACAGCTGCAGCCGGAGCGCGACCTGAGCCGCAACCCGATATTCCAGGTCACCTTCGCATTGCAAAACGCCCCCGGCACGGGACTCGAGATGGCGGGAATGCAGATCCGTCCGTTGGCGGTCGATTTCCCCACGGCGCGCTTCGACCTCTCGGTCCACCTTTTTGAAGGATCGCAAGGGCTGCAAGGAGTGGTCGCCTACGACGCCGACCTCTTCGAGCGCAGCACCCTGCAAAGGCTGCTCAGCCACTTCAGGGCCTTGCTGGAAGGCATCGCGGACGATCCGCAGCGGCGTCTTTCCCGCCTGCCCATGCTGAGCCAGGCGGAGCGCCTGCAGTTGGTCGTGGAGTGGGCCGGAACGAGCCGACCTCTGCAGGATGGCCGTTTGCCAACGCTCTTCAATCGCCAGGCAGAGACCGTACCCCAGCGGATTGCCCTGTCCTTTGGCGATCACTGCCTGAGCTACCGAGAACTGCAGGCGCGTTCGCGGCGCCTGGCCGCTCATCTGGCTGCCGGCGGAGTGCAATCCGAAGCGCTGGTGGCCATCCTGATGGAGCGCTGCCTCGAAATGGTGACGGCAATCCTGGGCGTGATCCAGGCCGGAGCGGCCTACTTGCCCTTGGACCCCCTCTATCCGAAGCAGCACCTGAGCTTCATGCTGCAAGACAGCCGCGCCTCGGCTCTGCTGGCCCATTGGCAGACCGCCTCCGACTTGCCTCCCGACAGCCCAGCTCCCCTGCTGGCGGACTCAGGTTTCGAGGCCTTGGCGGTTGCCGACGCCCACCGCCCGCCAGCCTTGACGCCCGACAGCCTGGCTTACGTCATGTACACCTCGGGCTCGACGGGTCGCCCCAAGGGAGTGGCCGTGGTGCACCGCGCCGTAGTGAGACTGGTGCATGGCACCAATTACATCTCCTTCGCGCCGAGCCAGGTCTTTTTGCAGGCGGCGCCTGTCTCATTCGACGCTTCGACGCGCGAGATCTGGGGCCCGCTGCTCAATGGAGGGCGGCTGGCCATCTTCCCCACGCCGCGCCCCAGCCTGGAGGAGCTGAGCCGCGAGCTGCGGCGTCAGCAGGTGAGCACCCTCTCGTTGACGGCAGCCCTCTTCCACCAGATCGCCGAACTCGAAGGCAATGCGGGCCTGGACTGCCTTGGCACGCTCAGCCAGCTGCTGGTGGGCGGCGACGTGCTCTCGCCGGCCCACGCCCGAAAGGCGCTGCGGCGGCTGCCGGGATTGCGCCTGCTCAACGGGTACGGCCCCACCGAAAACACCACCTATACCTGCTGCCAGGTGATGCGCTCGGCGGGCGAGGTCGGTGATCCCGTGCCCATCGGGCGCCCCATCATCAACAGCCGGGCGCTGCTGCTGGACGCCGAGATGCGTCCCGTGCCCCAGGGCGTCGCGGGAGAGCTGTGGGCCGGCGGTGCAGGGCTGGCGCGGGGCTATTGGAGAAGCCCCGGTCCGACGGCGCAACGCTTTTGGCCCAATCCCTACGGCCCGTCCGGTTCGCGCCTTTACCGCACGGGGGACCGTGCCCGATGGATTGGCGACGGACGCCTGCAGTTCCTGGGCAGGGTGGACCAGCAAGTCAAGGTGCGCGGCTACCGCATCGAGCCCCGCCAGGTCGAAATCCTGTTGGCCGATCACCCCGGCGTCTTCGAGGCGGCAGTCGTCGCCGAGCCGGACGCCTCGGGGGACAAGCGGTTGGTGGCTTATTTAGTTGGCAGTCGGCAGTCGGCAGTTGGCAGTTGGGAAGGGGAGACCGGAGACCGGAAACCGGAGACCGGAAACCGGCAGAGACCGGAGCCCGACTCCCCCTCTGCTTCCGACTTCCGACTCCCGACTCCCGACTCCGAGGAATTGCGAAATTGGCTGTTGGAGAAGGTGCCGGAGTTTATGGTTCCGTCTCGATTTGTGGTGTTGGAACGGTTGCCGCTGACGCCCAGCGGGAAGCTGGATCGGAGGGCGTTGGCGGGGCAGGGGGCGTCAGGGGAGCAGGAGGGAGAGTTCTTGGCGCCGCGCACTGCGGTCGAGGCGCGCCTGGCCGGCATTTGGGAGGAGGTGCTGGAGGTGGATCGGGTGGGCGTCCGCGACGACTTCTTCCGGCTGGGCGGGCACTCGCTGCTGGGCACCCGCATCATCTCTCAAGTGCGCCAGGCTTTCGGGCTGGAAATTCCCCTGCGAGCCCTTTTCGAGGCGCCGACAGTGGCCGGGCTGGCCCTCCGTATCGAGTCGCAGGCGTCCCAAGCTTCGCAGCCTTCCATCCAACCCCGCCGGCGGAAGGGCGAGCTGCCCCTTTCCTTTGCCCAGCAGCGCCTCTGGTTCCTGGACCGCCTCACGCCCGGCAACCCCTTTTACAACATCCCCTCCGCCTGGCAGATGCAGGGCCAGCTCGACCTGGGGGCGCTGCGGCGCAGCCTGCTGGAGATCGCCCGGCGCCACGAGGCGCTGCGCACCTGCTTCCCTTCCCAGCAAGGCCGTCCCCTGCAGCGCATCCTGTCCCCGTCCGAGTTCAGTCCCCTGCTTGCTATACCCCTAGTCGACCTCTCCCATCTGCCCCTGCCCGAACGCCTGGAAGAGAGGGCGCGTCGCACGGCGGCCGAAACGCAGCGCCCCTTTGAGCTGGGCAGCGGCCCGCTGTTGCGCACCGTCCTGCTGCGTTTGGGGTTTGAGGATTGGGTGCTGCTGGTCACCATGCACCACATCGTCTCGGACGGCTGGTCCAGCGGTATCTTCTTGGACGAGCTGACCAAGCTGTACGAGTGGGAAGCTGGAGTCGGGGGTCGGGAGTCGGGAGTCGGGGGGCGGAGGCCGTCCTCCGTTCTGCCTCCGCTTCCCATCCAGTACGCCGACTACGCCCTGTGGCAGCGCGAGCGGCTGCAGGGGGAGAGGCTGGAAGAGGAGCTGTCCTACTGGAAGGGCTGTCTGGAAGGCGCCGAGACGCTGCAGTTGGCCACCGACTTTCCCCGACCCGCCGTCCAGTCCTTCCGGGGCGGATCGCTGGGCTTTGGGCTGACTGGGCAGGTCTCCTCGCAGCTCGCCTCGCTGAGCAGGGAGCGCGGCCTGACGCTTTACATGGTCCTGCTGACAGCCTTTCAGACCCTTTTGCACCGCTTGAGCGGCCAGGACGACATCGTGGTGGGGTCTCCGGTGGCGGGCCGCAACCAGCGCGACTTGGAGGGGCTGATCGGATTCTTCATCAACACACTGCCCATGCGCGCAGACCTTTCCGGCGACCCGCCCTTCATCGATCTGCTGCGGCGTGTTTCTGAGGCCGCCCTGGAGGCATACGGGCACCAAGACCTGCCCTTCGAAAAGCTGGTCGAGCAGCTGCAGCCCGAGCGCGATTTGAGCCGCAACCCGATCTTCCAGGTGGCCCTGGTGCTGCAAAACAAGCCTCGCGAGGCGCTTCAGATGACCGGGCTCAAGGTGCGCTCGGTACCCATGGAGGCGCACAGCACGCGATTTGACCTGGAGGCGCACCTGTGGGAAAGCCCCGAGGGGATCCGGGGAGTCCTTTCCTACGACCGAAACCTCTTCGAAGCCACCAGCGCCGCCCGACTGGCCAGGCACTTTTGCCGACTGCTGAGAAGCATCGCTGCCGATCCCCAGTCGCGGCTTTCCAAACTGCCGATGACGGGACAGGCAGAGCGGCATCAGCTGCTGGAGTGGGCCGGAGGTTCGGCGCCCTTGCCGCAGAGGCCGGCAGTCCACGAGCTGTTTCAGCTTCAGGCGGCCCGAGGGCCGGATCGCGTGGCCATGGTCATGGAAGAGCCTCTGCGCGAGGGGGATCTTCAGGAGATGGCTCTGCCGATTCAGTTCAGCTGCGCGGAACTGGACGGGCGCGCCAATCAGCTGGCCCGCTATTTGAAGAGCCAGGGGGTGAAGGCCGAGCAAAGGGTTGCGCTGGGGCTGCAGCGTTGCCCGCAGCTTCCGGTGGCCCTGTTGGGGATCCTCAAGGCAGGTGCCTGCTACGTGCCGCTGGATCCCTCCGATCCCCAGGAACGCCTGGAATACTTGATCGAGGAGACCGGCGCCCGGATGGTGCTCAGCCGACCGCCCTGGTCCTGGGACCTGCCGGGATGGCTGGCGCCTGTGATTGATCTGGATGGGGGCGAAGTCGAAGCCCAGCCGGACGGCCGGAGGAATTTCAAGGCCGACGCGGATCCTGGCAGCCTGGCCTATATCCTCTTCACTTCAGGCTCGACAGGCCGTCCCAAAGGGGTGGCCGTGACGCACCGATCGATCGTGCGACTGGTGCGAAACAGCGGCTTTGCAGAGCTGGGCTCGTCAGAGGTCTTCCTGCAGATGGCGCCCCTGGCCTTTGACGCCTCAACGCTGGAGATCTGGGCGCCTCTGCTCAACGGGGGGCGTCTGGTGTTGATGCAAAGCTCCCGATTCTCTCTCGAAGAGCTGGGGCGCACCATCGAGCGCCAAGCAGTGAGCACCCTGTGGCTGACTGCCGGGCTCTTTCACCAGATGGTGGACGAAAACCCGGATGGGTTGCGTCCGCTCAGCCAGTTGCTGGCCGGCGGCGACGTGCTGTCGGTGGCCCACGTCGACAAGGCCTTGTCCCTGTTGCCTCAGCTCAGGCTGATCAACGGCTACGGCCCCACCGAGAACACCACCTTCACCTGCTGCCACACGATCAGTCCGACGGAGAGCCTGGGCGTTTCGGTGCCCATCGGGCGCCCCATCGGCAATAGCTGGGTCTCGGTGCTGGACCGTCAGATGCGTCCCCTGCCGCTGGGCGTGCCAGGCCAGCTTTGGATCGGGGGGCCGGGCCTGGCGCGGGGATACTGGGCAAGCCCTGGGCTTTCAGCGGAGCGTTTTCGTCCCGATCCCTTTGGCGAGGCGGGCCAGAGGCTTTACGACAGCGGCGACCGGGTACGCTGGCTGGGCTCAGGCGTACTGCAGTTCTTGGGGCGCAGCGACGAGCAGGTCAAGGTGCGGGGATTCCGCGTCGAGCCGGGCGAGGTCGAGTCGCTGCTGGCCCAGTACCCGATGGTGCGCGAAGCGGCTGTGGCAGCTCTGCCGGATGCTTCGGGCAGCAAGCGCCTGACGGCCTACGTGGTGCCCGAGGAGCAGGGCCGGGTCTTGCCCGCCGAGTTGCAGGGCTACCTGGGCGACAAGCTTCCGCCCTACATGCTGCCCTCCTTTTTCGTCTTCCTCGAGGCTTTGCCGCTGACTCCCAACGGAAAGCTGGATCGCAAGGCGCTGCCCTCTCCTCAGGTGGGCAAGGCCCAACGGGAGTTCGTGGCGCCGCGCGACGAGATCGAAGCCCGCCTGGCGCGCATCTGGAAAGACCTGTTGGGGGCGGAGCGAGTCGGAGTCCACGACGATTTCTTCGAGCTGGGAGGACATTCGCTGCTGGCCACCCAGGCCATCTCGCAGATCCGCAAGGTGTTCGGGCTGGAGCTGCCTTTGCGGACCCTTTTCGAGGCCTCGACGGTGGCCGCCATGGCGGCCCGCATTGATCGTGCTTCGCCCCAGGCGGCTTCTGCGCCGCCGTCCATCCGCCCGACCGGCCGTCAGGGTGACCTGCCCTTGTCCTTCGCCCAGCAGAGGCTCTGGTTCATGGACCGACTCATGCCGGGCAACACTTTTTACAACGTCTCCTCGGCCTGGACCATCGAGGGATCCCTTGATTCCGCCGCCCTGCAGGCTGCCCTGAGCGAGATCATGCGCCGCCACGCGGTGCTGCGCAGCCGCTTTTCGGCCCAGGGCGAGGAACCCTTCCAGACCATCCTTCCCTTTGCCGAAGAGGCCTTGCCGGTCGTCGATCTCAAGGGTTTGCCCGAAGGACCGGGACGCCGCGAGGCCCAGCGCATCGGCACCCAGGAATCGGGGCGCCCCTTCGAATTGGAAGGAGGCCGCCTGACCAGGGTGCGCTTGGTGCGGCTGAACAGCCGTGAAGCCCTCTTGCTCTTCATCGTCCACCACATCGTCTGGGACGGCTGGTCGACAGGCGTCTTTCTCAGGGAGCTCTCCCTGCTTTATGAGGCCTTTTCGCAAGGCAGGCCGATGCCTTTGGCTGAGCCGTCCATCCAGTACGCGGACTTTGCCGTCTGGCAGAGGGATTGGCTGCAGGGCGAAGTGCTGGAGGCGCAGCTGGACTATTGGAGGCAGCAGCTCGAGGGGGCGGCGACCCTGCAACTCCCCTCCGACCGGCGCAGGGCAACCGTGCCGGGATTCAAGGGAGAGCGCCTGCCCTTCCAGCTTGCGCCCGCACTTTCCAAGCCGTTGCAAGAGCTTGCCCTGGAATCGGGCGCAACCTTGTACATGGTCCTTCTGGCTGCTTTCCAGGCGCTGTTGCACCGCTACACCGGACAGGACGACATTGTGGTGGGGACGCCCATCGCCAACCGCAACCACTCCGGCACCGAGGATCTGATCGGATTCTTCGCCAACACCCTGGCCCTGCGCGCCGACCTGTCGGACGACCCCACCTGCCTGGGATTCATCGAACGAGTCGGCGAAACGGCCCTGCAAGCCTACGCCCATCAGGATCTGCCCTTCGAGAAGCTGGTCGAGCACTTGCAACCCGAGCGCGATTTGAGCCGCCATCCCATTTTCCAGGTGATGTTTGTGCTGCAAAACCTCCCGGCAGCAACGGGGTCGGAGCCTTCCAGCCTTCCGCTGCGGGCCGTGCCCATCGAGACCCGGGCGCCCCTGTTCGACTTGGAGGTCTACCTGACGCAAACCGCCCAAGGGATCTCCGGATTCCTGCTCTACGACCGCGAGCTGTTCGATTCCACCCGCATGCTGAGGCTGGTGCGCCACTATCAGAGCTTGCTGCAGGGGGTTGCCCAGGACCCGCATCGGCGCCTCTCTGACCTTCCTCTGCTCGACGCCTCTGAGCGGCATCAACTGCTGCGCGAGTGGAGCGACACGCGCCGCAGCCTGCGCCGGGCTTGCCTTCACACCCTGGTCGAAGAGCAGGCTGCGCGCACTCCCCACGCCTGCGCGTTGCGCTTTGAGGGGCGCAGCCTCAGCTATGCCGAGCTGGAGGCGCGTGCCAACGGCCTGGCAGTGCGCCTGCAAAGCATCGGCGTCGGGCCGGAGACCCTGGTGGGGATCTGCCTGGAAAGATCATTGCAACTGCCCGCAGGCATGCTGGCGATCCTCAAGGCGGGCGCCGCCCTGGTGCCTGCCGATCCGGAAGACCCCCCTCAGCGCCTGGAGTGGATCCTGCGGGACGCCCGTGTCCACACGGTGCTGGCCAGCCGCAGCAGCGCCCCCAATCTGCCCCAAGGATTGCGCACCATCTTCCTCGACGGGGAGCAAACGCCTTCAGGATCAGATCTGCCGGTCGGCGGGGTGGCGCCCGGCAACCTGGCATATGTCATCTACACTTCCGGCTCGACGGGACGCCCCAAGGGAGTGGGCGTGCCGCACCAGGCCATCACAAATCACCTCGTATGGCTGCGGGATTATCTGCCCTTCGAGGCCTCGGACCGGCTGCTGCACAAGACTCCCATCAGCTTCGACGTGGCGATGGGGGAGGTTTTCGCCCCTCTGACGCAAGGTGCTGAGGTGGTGCTGGCCCGTCCGGGAGGACACCGAGATGTCGGCTATCTGATCCGCACCGTTCAGCAGGAAAAGATCACTTTGGTCGACGTGGTTCCCAGCCTGCTGCAGGCGTTCTTGGAAAGCGAGCTGCTGGAGGAGTGCCGTACGCTGCGGCGTATTTTCTGCGGTGGCGAGGCGCTGCCGGCCGAGCTGAGCCAGGCCTGGGCAAAGCGCATGCCCGGCGTCCCCTTGTACAACTTCTACGGTCCCACCGAAGCGGCCGTCGACGTCATCTCCTGGGATTGCACCCCCGGCGGCCCTTCGGCGGATGTGCCCTACCCGGGGGAGATTTCCCCCATCGGGCGGCCCAAGGCCAACATACGCGTTTATCTGCTCGACCGGCGCCTGAAGGCAGTTGCGCCGGGCCTGCCGGGCGAGCTGTGCATTGCCGGTGCCGGACTGGCGCGGGGCTATTTGCGCCGCCCCGGCTTGACGGCAGACAGATTCCGTCCCGATCCCTTCAGCCCCCAGCCCGGCGGACGGCTTTATCACAGCGGCGACCTGGCCCGCTGGAAGCCCTCGGGGGTGGTCGAATTCCTGCGGCGCATCGACCGCCAAGTCAAGGTGCGGGGCTTCCGCATCGAGTTGGGCGAGATCGAGGCGGCTTTGAGCCGTCATCCCCAAATCGGCCAAGCGGCTGCAGCAGCCTGGCCCGATCCGTCGGGGAGCCACCGTCTGGCCGCCTACTACGTCCCGACATCGGAATCCCCTGCAACGGCCAACGGCCTCAGCCCAGGCGAATTGCGCACCTACCTCAGCCGGTTTTTGCCAGGATACATGGTGCCCTCCTTCTTCACCGCCCTGCAACGCCTGCCCCTGAAAGAGGCCGGAAAGGTGGACCGCAGCGCCTTGCCCGAGCCCGGGCAGCAGGCCGATTTGGAAAAGCCCTACAAGCCGCCTGAAAACGAGAATGAACGCATCCTGGCCGCCATCTGGCAAGAGGTTCTGCAAACCGACCAAGTGGGGGTCGAGGACAATTTCTTCGACCTGGGAGGCCATTCCCTGCTCATGGCCCGGGCCCACCGGCGGATCCAGCAGAAGATGGATATCGAGATTCCCTTCGTCCAGCTCTTCTTGCGGCCCACCATCCGTGCGTTGGCCGAATACCTCGGCTCGCAGTCCGAGGCCCGGCCCAGCTCCGAAGCGGCACAGCAACGCGCTGAACGGCAAGCCCGGGCCGCACAGCGCCGACGCCGCCTGAGAGACAGAAAGGTGATGCAACATGCCTGATACCAAACCGAAAGATGCCCTCAACAGGGATGACTTCCCCGATGCAGTGGCCGTCATCGGCATGGCGGGCCGCTTTCCCGGCGCTGCCGACATCGACGAGTTTTGGAGCAGATTGCGCCAGGGCGAGGAGTTGATCACCTTCTATTCGGAAGAAGAGCTGATTGCCGAAGGGATTGCCCTTGAAACCATCCGCTCGCCGCATTACGTCAAGGCCCAAGGGCGAATCGAGGGGGCTGACTTGTTTGATGCCGCCTTTTTCGGCATCACACCCCGCGAGGCCGAAGCTACCGATCCCCAGCAGCGCATCAGCCTGGAGTGCGCCTGGCATGCGTTGGAGGACGCCGCATGCGACCCTTCGCGCTACTCCGGCCGCATCGGCGTCTACTGCGGGCTGAGCCAGAACAATTACCTCTTGCAGAACCTGCTCAACAACCCGGCCTTTATCCAGTCGGTGGGCGGGCTGAACCTCTCCCTGAGCAATCAGAGCGACCACCTGAGCACCCGCATTTCCTACAAGCTGGGGCTGACGGGCCCCAGCCTCACCGTCCAGACGGCTTGCTCGACTTCGCTCGTGGCCGTCCACCTGGCCTGCCAGGCACTGCTCAACTTTCAGTGCGAGATGGCGTTGGCCGGGGGAGTCTCGGTGCAGGTTCCGTTGCGTGCGGGCTACACCGCCATCGAGGGCGGAGTGCTCTCGCCCGACGGGCACTGCCGCCCCTTTGATGGCCAGGCCCAGGGGACGGTGGGCGGCAGCGGAGTGGGGATGGTGGCGCTCAAGCGCCTGGAGGACGCCTTGGCCGAAGGCGACCCCATCCGGGCCGTCATCCGCGGCTCCAGCATCAACAACGACGGATCTGAGAAAGTCGGCTTTACGGCCCCCGGCGCAGCGGGGCAATGCGAAGTGATCGCCGAGGCCCTGGCGGCGGCCGCCGTCAGCTCCGACACCATCTCCTATCTCGAGGCCCACGGCACGGCCACCCCGATGGGGGATCCCATCGAGGTCGAGGCGCTGACGCGGGCCTTTGGCGAGAGCACCGACCGAAAGGGCTTTTGCGCCCTGAGCGCCGTCAAGTCGAACCTGGGGCACCTGGACGCCGCAGCCGGCGTGACCGGGTTGATCAAGGCCGTCCTGGCGCTTGAAAACCAGGCCATTCCCCCGATCGTCCACTACCAAAGCCCCAATCCCGCCATCGACTTTTCGTCCACGCCCTTCTATCCTGCCGACCGCCTCATCCCTTGGAAGGGCGAGGGAAGGCCTCGGCGGGCCGGGGTCAGCTCTTTCGGGATGGGAGGGACCAACGCTCACGCCGTGGTGGAAGAGGCGCCGCCCCGGCCGGACTCCGGCTCCGATCGGGAATGGAAGCTGCTGTGCCTGTCGGCCCGCAGCGAGGCCGACCTGGACAACGCCACGGCCAACCTATCCCGCCATCTGCAAAAAAATCCCGATCTGAACCTGGCCGACGCGGCCTATACGCTGCAGATGGGACGCAAGGCCTTTGCCCTGCGCCGTGTGGCCCTGTGCCGCGACAATTCGGAGGCGGCCGAGCTTTTGGAATCCCAGACCGCCGGAGAGGGGCGATCGCCCACCCCGCCTGGCCAGGCCAGGGAGCGGTCGGTGATCTTCCTCTTCCCCGGCCAGGGCGCCCAGTTCCCGGGAATGGCCGCCGGCCTTTACCGGCAGGAAAAGGTCTTCCGCCGAGAGGTGGACCGATGCTGCGAACTGGTGCAGCCTCACCTGCAGGAATCGGGCCTGGCCGACCTGCTGTTGGCCGATGAGGGCAGTGACGAGAGGCAGGCCCGCCTGCGTCGGACCTCATTGGCCCAGCCGGCGCTTTTCGTCATCGAGTACGCCCTGGCCCGTCAGTGGATGCAGTGGGGCATTCGGCCTCGGGCCATGCTGGGGCACAGCATCGGCGAATACGTGGCGGCCTGCCTGGCGGGGGTCTTCACCCTGGAGGACGCCCTGGCGCTGGTGGCGCTGCGGGGGCGGCTGATGCAGGAACTGCCGGCCGGCGCCATGCTGGCCGTCCCCATGAGCGAGGCTCAACTGAGAGCCCGCTTGGGCGACGACCTGTCCCTGGCCGCAGTCAACCGTCCCTCCTCCTGCGTGGTTTCCGGCCCCCAGGCCGCCATTGAGCGACTGGAAGAGTCGCTGGGCCGGGCCGAGGTGGCCTGCCGGCGATTGCACACGTCGCACGCCTTTCACTCGGCCATGATGGAACCCATCCTGAAACCCTTTGCCAGGCAGGTCGCAGAGCGTCCGCGTCAAGCGCCCAGCATACCCTTTGTCTCCAACCGTTCGGGAAGCTGGATCTCCCCGGCTGAAGCCATGGATCCCGAGTACTGGGCGGGGCATCTGCGCCACACGGTGCGCTTCAGCCAAGGGCTGGAGGAGGTCTTCGGGCAGAGCAGCCCTCTGTTGCTGGAGGCCGGTCCGGGGCAGGCCTTGGCCTCCATCGCCCGCAATCATCCGGCCCGTCCGGCGGATGCGCCTGTGGTGTCTTCGCTGGGCGGCCTGCAGATGCGCCGGCAAACGCCCGATCCGCTTCACTTGATGCAGGCGCTGGGGCGACTCTGGATGGCGGGGGCCGACCTGAGCTGGGAGGGATTCCACGAGGGCCAAGACCGTCGCAGGGTACGCCTGCCCCTTTACCCCTTCCGGCGCAAGCGCTTCTGGATCGATCCCGCCCCGCAGCCGGCAGCGCCCCGCCGTCCGAGGCCCGCAGGCGTGGCAGGATATTTCTACCAGCCGGTGTGGAGGCAGTCCGTTCGATGGGCCGTCCAGCCCGATTTTCAAGACCGCCGGATGCAGTGGCTCCTTTTCGTTGACCAAGCCGGGCTGGGCCGCCGCCTGAGCGAGCGATTGGGCCAACTGGGGCAAAAAGTGATTGCCGTGGAAGAAGGCGACGACTTCCGGCAACTGGACGAGGATCGCTTCGCCCTGGCGCCGGGCCAGCCCCAGGGCTACCAGTCCATGCTCGAGCATCTGCAGAAGGAGCAACGGCTGCCTGATCGCATGCTGCACCTTTGGGGCGTGACGCCCGAGAACGGGTCCGACTCGCCAGACGCGATGCTGGAACGGGGCTTTTACAGCTTGCTCTACCTGGCCCAAGCCTGGGGGCGCCTGGAGGGCAAGCCCGAAGCCCGCATCCTGGCTTTGACCAGCCATGCCCAGCGGGTGTCCGGAGAAGGGCGGATCTTCCCCGAGAAGGCAGCCGTCCTGGGCGCCTGCCGGGTGATCCCCCAGGAGTATCCCCGCCTGAAGTGCCGCTGCCTGGACGTTGTTGTGGAAGAGCCGCGAAGCGGGCAGGAGCAAAGGCTTCTGGACACCGTCCTGATGGAGGCCGAATCAGAGGCAAGCGAGGATTTGGCGGCTTACCGGCAGGGAGAGCATTGGGTGCAGTCCTTCGAGCCGCTCGAGCCGCTTTTGGAAGCGGGTGAAAACGGCGATTCGGGCCGACTTCGTCAGGGCGGAGTCTACCTGGTCACCGGCGGGCTGGGCGGCATCGGCCTCGAAGCTGCTGACAGCCTGGCCCGACGATGCCAGGCACGACTGATCCTGCTGGGACGTTCGCCCTTCCCTGCGGAGGGCGAGCGGCAAAAGTGGATCGAGGAGCAGGGCGAGGACGACCCCGTGAGCCGCAAGATACGCCGCCTGGAGGCCATGCAGCAAGCAGGCGCCGAGGTGCTGGTCCTCAGCGCCGACCTGTCGGATCG
>JANQFM010000798.1 GCA_028277865.1 Acidobacteriota bacterium | reverse complement strand
CCCCTCCCCCCTGGCGGGTCTCCGAAGCGAGTCAGCAGCATGCTGCCTGATGATTATGCAGAATCCGCCCGCTTTGGGCAAAGGACTGGGATTTGGCAGTTGGCAGTTGGCGGTTGTCAGTTGTCGGTTGTCAGTTGAAGAGTCTAATCCAAATCATCGTCCAAAGTTTCAATCCTGGATTCCTCTTCCTGACTCCTGACTCCTGACTCCTGATTCCTGACTCCTGCCAACTGCCAACTGCCAACTGACCTCACTTGTAAATCACGAAGGCTCCTTCCAGCGGCTGGTTGAACTGGACGTTCTGCACTTTCATCTCCCAGTCGATTCTGAGGGTGGAGCTTCCCTCGGCGATGTAGCGGATCATGTAGTGGTGGGGAAGGGTCAGTCCGTTTTCTTCGCGGAAATCGGAAAACTGCTCGATCACGCTGAGGCGAGTCTCGCTCTGCCGGCTGGATTGATCCGGGCGGGATCCCATGGGGGCGGCGATGCTCATCCGGTAATTGGTCTGGACGTGGCGAAAATGCTCTTGGTCGAAGTAAAGGCGGATCCTGAAGTCGGTCCGGCCTTTTCGCGCCCGGTACTCCACTTCGTGGTGTTTTTCTTTTTCAACCTTTCGGAGTCCGCGGTACTTCAGCCGAGGTTGTTTGGCTTCCATGTTCAGAAATGGCCAATTGCGCGATAAAACGCCTCCGACCAGCCCTTCTTTGAGAGGCAATTCCTGGCTGTAGAGGAGCTTCCCCAAAGGCGAGCGCGTTCCAGGGCGCATCTGGCCCACGTCCACCTTTTTGCCGTCGAAGAGCAACGCTTCTTGCGCGTAGTCCGGGCTCGCGAAATTCATCTGGATGAGGGACCTATTGGTCGTCGAGATGATCCGCAGGTCACCTTCTATCTTCCCCGATCCGCCGACTCTGGGTATCGCACTGGCCTCTCCGGTGGCCACGATATTCTCGATCCCGGCGCGGGCTTCGGCAGTACCGATCGATTCCAGGTGGCGGGCCACCAAGTCTTCAACTTTGATCTTGTCCTTGCCCCAGGCGCTCAGGGGCAAGGCCCAAATGCAGGCGACCAAAGCTCCCAAAGCCACCCATAGAGCCTGTTTGGACAGATTGGAATGATTCTTCCTCTGATGCAGTTTCATGAGGCCAACTCCTTTTGATCGATTTCAATTTGCCAAACATTATAAGGGACCGTCGGGCTGGGAAGAAAGTCGGGAAGCCACAGAGGAACAGAGTGCACAGAGAAATCCGGGTTAGTGCCTCGGTGGCCCTTTCTTGACCTCGACATGCATTGTGATCGCCTCGACCGGGCTCTCCCCCTCCAATGGCACGCCGGCAATGGCCTGGACCGTCTCCATCCCCCGCACCACCCGTCCGAATGCCGTGTAGTTCCCGTCCAAGTGCTCCTGACGCCCCAGCACCACGAAAAAGGAGTCCATGCCGCTGTCGGGATCCTCGGCGCGGGCCATGGAAAGGACTCCCGCTTCGTGCAGGCGCTGGTTGAATTCCGCCTGCAGCGGCTGCAGAAGATGCTGGTACTTTTCCGGCACAGCAGGCTGGCGGTCGGCCAAATTGCCGCCCTGAATCACGAAGCCGGGAACAATTCGGTGGAAGGAGGTGCCGTCATACAGGCCCAGCTGGGCAAAGCGCAAAAACTGCCGCACGTGCTGCGGCGCCTCCTCGGCGAAGAACTCGACCTCGAACTCACCCAAGCGAGTGCGGACGATGGCTCGGTAGCCATTCAACTCCTGGGCAGGAGTATCGACAAAAGGGATCACTTCCGGAGGCGGAGGATCGCGCAGGTAGGTCTTGTCGATTTCGACCCGCTCCTGAAGGGCTTGGCGGTCGTCGGTGGGCAGCTGCGAGAGCTGCTCCACCGCCTGCATGCCTTCCACGATCCGTCCAAAGGCCGTGAACTGGCCGTCCAGCTGAGTCTGGTCGGTGACACAGATGAAAAACTGGGATCCGGCGCTGTCTGGCTGGCCGGGGATGAGCACCGCCGACAGGGTGCCCCGGAGGTGTGAGACAGGACTGTCTTCGCGGGCCAACTCGTTGAGTCCGCCGCTGCCGTATCGATCGCTTGCGGCCGGATCACGGCTCAAAGGGTCGCCGCCTTGGATGATGCCCCAGGCGATGGCGCGGTGAAAGGCGGTGCCCTGGTAAAAGCCGCTGTCGATCCTTTCCAGGAAACTCTCGACATGCTTGGGCGCCGCCTGGGGATAAAGTTCGATCACGATGGTGCCTAGACGGGTCTCCAGGACCGCCTGCTTGGGATGAGGCGGCGGCAGTTCCTCCTGCCGAGCGGGGACAGGGGAAGCCGAGCCCGCGGCCAGAATCAAGATTGTTGTCAAAACGCACCCAAAGCGCATCTGCCTATCCCATCGAGGAAGTGTGCTCGGGACGGATCTTAAACAGCACCCGCACCTCGCCAGGCTGAGCGTAAGGATACTTGTCCTTGCCCAGGTACTTCTTGGCCATCTTGTCGATGTGATCTGCCGCTCCCTCCTCAATGACCTCTTCCACCCGGCCCCGCACTTCCAGGTAGCGGTAAGGGTTGTCGGGATCCAGCAAGGACATCGAAACCCTTCCATCGCGGGTCATGTTGCGGTCTTTCTGGCGTCCTCGAGCCGTATTGATAATCACGTGAGTGCCATCGAAATCGCACCACACGGGAGTCACCTGAGGGCTCCCGTCGGGCATTAGGGTGGCCAGGTTGGCAAAGCTGCGCTTATCGAACAAATCGACGTATTTTTCCGGGATCGGATGACTGGGCATGATGGATCTCCTTCAGATTGCAGGCTGTGGTTGGTGTTGCTCTCGATTGGATGGAAAGAGAGCCTGAAGGCCGAAGTTCTTCGGTGTCTTCCCCCTCTTTCTTGTTCCCTGTTCCATGTTCCCTGTTCCATGGGCAACACCGAAAACAGGCCGGCACCAAATTGCAATGCTACTCAAAGATCGCCTTGGGCAACCGGGCGCTGACCAGGTAGTGA
>JANQFM010000960.1 GCA_028277865.1 Acidobacteriota bacterium | reverse complement strand
TCTTCTTCGCTCTTGGCGTGCCGAGCCAGCCGGGGCGGGTCATCGAAGCCGATGTGGACGACTTTGGCTTGGCCGGGGAATCGGGGGCAGGTTTCGTGGGCGTGGCTGCACACCGTGATCACGTAGTCAAAGGCCGCCTCGGGAATGTCGTCCAAGGTCTTGGAGAGGTGTGCCGAGATGTCCACTCCCGCTTCTGACATTACCTTGACAGCCGAGGGGTTGAGTCCGTGCCGTTCGATCCCGGCCGAGCTGGCCTCGATGGATTCGTCCTTGAGTGCCCGCGCCCAGCCTTCCGCCATCTGGCTGCGGCAGGCATTGCCTGTGCACAGGAAAAGGATTTTTTGCTTGGGGGATGGGCGATCGCTCATTTGCGGCAGCACAGCTCCTCGGGTGTCAGCTGCAGGATTTCATGCAGCTTTTTTGCATCGCTCGTCACCTGTCCGTCGCCCTGCAGGGAAAGGCTGGCCTGCTTGAGCGCATCCTGAGCCAGCTGAGCAGTTTCGCGCCCCGCCCAACGATAGTAGATCCAGCGCCCCCGTTTATGGGAAGTGACCAGCCCGGCCGCCTTGAGGATCGACATATGCTTGGAAACGGTCGAAGGCGCCAGAGCCAGCAATTCGGTGATCTGGCAGACGCACAGCTCGCCTTTTTGCAATGCCAACAGTGCACGAAGTCGGCTCTCGTCCCCCAGCGCTTTGAAGATGGCCAGCACCTGGTCCATTTCCATATTTCGCCAGATGGCGAAGTCTCGTGTCAAGCGGGTGGCCTCCGAATCTTCCAGCCCAGTTCCCTTCTGTGAACAGCATGACGGCCAGACCCCCCTCAATACTTCAAAAACTCATGCATATACTGTTTACAAAAGCAAAAACTCAAAATTTTGGTCTAATTGTTGTGGTTATTACAGCCGATAGATACTGCGAGGCAAACGGAAAAGATCAATGCAATCGTTGGTTTCCTGGGAGGAGCCGCCGATTCCAGCCCTCAGAGGAGGTCGCATATGGAAGGCAGCCCATTGAAGACCCTGTCCCAGGGCTTGTCAAGGGACTTGCCTTGGGAGCCCGAGACTTATCGCAGGCTTTTCCAGGAGGCTCCGATGGGCCTTTACAGGGTCTTGGAAGACGGTCGCATTGCAGACGCCAATCCGGCTCTGCTCAGCCTGCTCGGATGCAGCAGCCGTGCAGACTTGCCGCGCCTTAACTGGGAAGAGATTTACAGCAACCCGATGGCCTGGCAACAAAGAGCCGTCAAGCTCAAGCGTACCGGAGTGGTGCACGGCCTGGAATTCCGGATGCGGCGACGGGACGGGTCTTCGACCTGGGTCCGCGAGACCTGCCGACTGCGCCACACTCCCGACGGGACCGCGCTTTATGAAGGCTGCCTGGAGGACATCTCTTCACAAATCCAGACCCGCCATCAATTGGAGCAGACCCATGCCGAACTCCGTTTGGTGCTTCAGTCGATATCCTGCATCCTGATCGGAATCGGGCCGGACGAGCGGATCAACCGCTGGAATTCTGAGGCGGAAGACGTATTTGGCATTGCGGAAAATGACGCATTGGGCCGACAGCTTTCTGATTTGGGCATCCTGCCGGAATTCCAGGAATTCTGTCGGCAGGCGCCCGATTGTCAGAGAACCTCCTGCAAATACAGCCTTGGCACAATCCCTTCGGAGGTTCCGTTTCAGAAGCCCGACGGAACGGAAGGAATCTTCGGCTTCACCCTCAGCGGCCTTCAGGGGAGCCGGGGATGCCTGATCCTGGGCCGTGACATTACGCTTAAGAGGCAGCTCGAAAACCAGGCGCAGCAAGCCCGCAAGATGGAAGCCATCGGACAGCTGGCGGCCGGCATTGCCCACGAAATCAATACCCCGACCCAGTACGTGGGAGACAACCTTCACTTCCTTCAGGAGGCATTTGAGGACTTGCTTGGAGCGGTCGGCCGCCTGCGGGGCTTCCTCAGTCGGCACTCCTGCCTCCAGGAGGCGCCCCAGGAGGAGGTTGAGCAATGGAAGAAGGAGCTTCAGGAAGCCGACTTCGACTACATTCAGGACGAGATCCCGCAGGCCATCAGCCAGTCCTTGCAGGGTGTTGAGCGCATTTCGCATATCGTCCTGGCCATGAGGGACTTCTCGCATCCCGGATCTTCCAAACAACGGGCCGTCGACCTCAACCACACCGTCGAAGCCTCCCTGACCGTCTCACGGGGCCTTTGGAAGCATGTGGCCGAAATCGAAACGGACCTGGACCCTGATTTGCCCTCCATCCCAGGGCTGGTCGGCGAACTCAATCAAGTCATGCTCAACCTGATCGTCAACGCCGCCCAGGCTTTGGAAGAATCGGCTGCGCATCGCGACGGCAAAGGCCTGATTTCGATCATCACCCGCCGACGGGGGGAATTCGCCGAAATCCGAATCCGCGACAACGGGCCCGGCATTGCAGACGAGGTCCGGCATCGTATCTTCGATCCCTTCTTCACCACCAAGGAGGTCGGCAAGGGGACGGGCCAAGGGCTGGCGATTTCACACAAGGTGGTTGTCAAGGACCACGGCGGCAGCCTGCATTTTGAAACCAAGCCGGGCCGGGGAGCCACCTTCATTGTGCGCCTGCCGCTGCAGGCTGCGGCCGACCCGGGAGGGCTGGAGGAATGACTAAAAAGCGCATCCTCTTTGTCGACGACCAGCCGGAGGCTTTGCAGGCTTTGCAGCGCACCTTCCGGCCCATGCGCAACGAATGGGAGACCGAGTTTTCGGCCAGTGCACGACAAGCCCTGCAAAAACTCGATTCCCAGCCTTTCGACGTGATCGTCTCGGACATGCGCATGCCGCAAATGGACGGCGCAGAACTCCTCAAGGAAGTGCGCCGAAGATACCCCGGCGTGGTGCGCATCATTCTCTCGGGCTGCCTGAATCCCGACTCCGCCCTTCAATCGGTGGCCACCGCCCACCAATACCTGGCAAAGCCCTGCGACATCGGCAAGCTGAAAGAGACCATCCGGAGAACCTGCAGGCTGCAGGACTTGCTGGGAAGCCAGGCACTGCTCCGACTGGTGGCCGGATTGGAGTCGCTGCCCAGCCTGCCGGGGCTGTACCACAAGATCGTCCGCCAACTGGAATCCCCCCATGCGGACGTGCGCAAAATCGGAGAGACGGTTGAGACCGATTTGGGCATGGCCGCCAAAGTCCTGCAACTGGTCAACTCGGCCTACTTCGGGCTTCCGCGGCAAATCCAAAGCGTGGTGGATGCGGTGGTCCTGCTGGGCATCGAAACAGTCAAGGCATTGGTGCTGTCCTGCCAGGTATTTTCCCAGTTCGACGCCAAGCAGATGCAAGGCATACCCGTGCATCAGGTTTGGAGCCACAGCATGGCCAGCGCCGGCTTGGCCCGAAGAATCGCCCGCCAAGCCAAGCTGCCCGGCCGGCAGCTCGATCAAGTCTTCCTGGCCGGACTGCTGCACGATGTGGGCAAGCTGATCCTGGCGGCCAACGATCCCGACGGATACCGGGAAATCCTGCGCACCGCCCAACGCGAGGAGGTGGCTGTCTGGAAGCTGGAAAAAGAGGCCTGGGGTGCGTCACACGCGCAGGTGGGAGGCTACCTACTGGGACTATGGGGTCTACCGGAGCCTCTGGTCGAGGCGGTGGCCTTCCACCATCAACCTGCCGACGCCCGGCCCGACAATCGCACCGTCCTGGCGGTTCATGTCGCCGACGCGTTGAATCACCAGCAGCAGTCCTCGGATCTGAGCGGATCGGTTGAGTTCGATATGGATTACCTTCAAGGCCAAGGCCAAGCCGGGAGCCTGGCGGCTTGGGCGGAGTTAAGGGATGAAATGGGCTCTTAACTTAAAAGTCTGAGGAGGGCTTGTATGGAACGGATCCTTTTCGTCGACGATGATCCCAACATCTTGAACGCCTATCGGCGCAGGCTGAGGAAAGTATTTCGATTCGACACGGCCCAGGGAGGCGAGCAAGCCCTGAAGATGCTGAACGGCACCGGACGCTATGCCGTGGTCTGCACGGACATGCGCATGCCTGGAATGGACGGCCTCGAGTTCTTGACGCGGGTCAAAAAGAGGTCTCCCGACAGTGTGCGGCTCATGCTGACCGGCGACGGAGAGCAGGAAGTCGCCATGCGCGCAGTCAACAAAGGCAATGTATTCCGCTTCCTGACCAAGCCCTGCCCGCCCGAATTGATGGCCGAGGCCCTGGTGTCGGCCATCAAGCAATACCGGCTGCTGCGCTCCGAGAAAGAGCTGCTCAGCAAGACCCTCAAGGGTGCTGTCGAGGTGCTGCTGGAGGTTCTTTCGCTGACCAGCCCGGTGGCCTTTTGCCGGGCCACGGCCATTCGGGATTATGTGCGCAAATTGGCCAGAGAATTGGGCATCGAGGATTGCTGGGAATTCGAAGTGGCCGCCTTGCTCTCTCAGATCGGCTGCGTCACATTGCCCCAGGAGATGCTGGAAAGGCTTTACCGCCGCGAACCGCTGACCGAGATCGAAAAGAGCGCCTTCGAAAACCACCCTTTGGTGGGTAGCCAGCTCATCAGCAAGATACCCCGCCTGGAGGAAGTGGCCCGCTGCATCGCCTTTCAGGAGAAGCGATTCGACGGTTCGGGCCAACCGGACGAAGTCTGCAAAGGAAGGAGAATCCCCTTGGGCGCCAGGATGCTCAAGGTGGTCGGCGATTTGGTGGCCCTGGAAAACGTCGGCGTTGCAAGCCAGGAGGCCATGGCACGCCTGTCCACCCGTTTAGGATGGTACGACCCGAAGATCCTCAAGGCTCTGGACAGGATCGTACACGGGAAACAGAGCTTGCGCTCGATGACCGTTAAGATGGAGAGACTGGTCCCCGGAATGATCCTGGACCAGGACATCTGGTCTCCCGAAAACCGTCTATTGCTGGGCCGCGGCCACGCCGTCACCTCCCTGCTCTGCGAGCGCCTGCGCAATCTGCGCGACATAATGGAGCCCACTCCCGTCAGAGTTCTCGTACCCACCTCTCCGGCTCAAGAGCTTCTAGCCCCAAATAAGCGAGTCAAGAGACCAGAGCAGATCTCACGCAAAGGTGCAAAGCCGCAAAGACCAGAAAAGAAGCGGTTTGCAAATCCTGTTCGACAATACTGACATTAAACTTGGCTGCACCTGAAACAGCCGTCTCGCTAGTCTGGTTGCCCAAAACAGCCCATTTTCAATCCTGGCTGATAAGCCCTTTTCTTTTCTTTTCTTTGCGTTCTTTGCGGCTTTGCGCGAAGCCCGGAATCCGTTCGGCCGCCGGCCTGCTTGTCTTCGGCGGGGCACTCCTCTAT
>JANQFM010000766.1 GCA_028277865.1 Acidobacteriota bacterium | reverse complement strand
CACTATTTGCTCAGCCTTCCCTTCCCTTGCGTCAGGGGACGCCGCCTGCCGAGGGTCGGGAACTGCCGCCGCTCACCCTGCGCGAAGCCACCCGCGAAGACCGCTGGCTGGGGCTGGGAGTGCGCGACGTGCGATGGGCGCCGGACGGCAAGAGCCTCTATTTCCGTTGGAAGCAAAATCCGCAAAGCAGCGACAATCCCGACCTCGATCCCTGGTACAAGGCCGGCAGGGACGGCTCCAGCGTCTCGCAGGTCGATTTGGCCGATGTGGAGCGGATTCCGTCGGCTGACATGCACTGGAGCCGCGACGGGCAAAAAGCCGCCTGGCTCTCGGGGGGCAAGGTCTTTTTCTTTGATTCCGGACGCCCTTCGGCCAGCCGAACCCGTCTGCTTTACTCCGACAGCCCGGCCCGGCGGCTGCAAATCAGCGCCGATGGGCGGCGGGTTCAATTCGAGGTCGACCAAGAGCTTCATGAGTTCGATGCCGAATACGGAGCCCTGCGGCGGCTCACCCGCAAGCACGTCAAGGAAAAGAAACCGGCCACCGAGGCGGCCCGCTGGCTGGAGCAGCAGCAGCTCGACCTCTTTGGGCGGCATCGGCGCGACAAGGAACTCCGCCGGCAATCCGGCGCCCACAGCCGCCGCATCGAGTCCAGCGCGGCCCAGCCCTTGCCTGTTGACAGCGACAAGATTGCCTTGCGGGACATCCGGCTCAGCCCCGATCGTCGATTCGTCACCTTCCGATGGACGGAGGCTCCGGCCAATCGTCCCCGCACGAAGTACATCCACTTCGCCGATGAATCAGGCTATGCCAAGGTCGAGGACGCCCGTCCCAAGGTGGGAGAGCCGCAGGGACGATCGGGGATGGCCATTGCTCCATTCGATCCGTCGGTCGATCCCGAGGAGGTCTCAATTGTGGAGGTCACAGCCCCCTACTCGGAAGAGCGCCCGGTGATCATCTATGGGCCTTACTGGAGCCAGGAGGGAGACCAGGCCTTGGTCCAGGTGCTCTCCACCGATCACAAGGACCGATGGATCAGTCGGCTCGACCTGGAAAGCGGCAATACCCATCCCCTGGTCCACGACCACGACGAGGCCTGGCTGGGAGGGCCTCCGCCTGTGGCGGGATATCTGCAGCCCGCCTTGCTGGAGTG
Source organism: Acidobacteriota bacterium (assembly GCA_028277865.1). Classification (GTDB taxonomy): domain Bacteria; phylum Acidobacteriota; class UBA6911; order RPQK01; family DATIPO01; genus JANQFM01. Next base: position 2,452 of record JANQFM010000766.1, on the reverse strand, counting down.
GCTGCCGGGCGGCCGCTTTGCCTTCGCCTCGGAACGCAGCGGCTGGTCCCATCTTTACCTGGCCGGAACCGACGGATCGGTGCGGGCGCTGACCGAAGGCCCCTGGGAAGTACGGGGCGCCCGGTTGAGCCGCGACCGGTCCTTCTGGCTGCTGCAAGCCAGCCGCGAACACCCCTGCGACGACCATCTTTACATCCTTCCCGCCGAGGGAGGCGAAATGGTCCGTTTGAGCAAAGGGCAGGGACGGCACGAAGGATTCCTCTCACCGGACGGCAAGCGGCTGGCCACCGTCCGAAGCCAGTCCCTGCAACTGCCCGACCTCTTCCTGACCGATCCGGTTGCCGAGGCTGAGCCGGTTCGGCTGACTGTCAGCGGCACGGATCACTTTTACGCCCGCAAGTGGGTGGCGCCGCAGGTGGTTTCGTTCCCCCATCCGGACGGCAAGCCGGTCTGGGCGGCCCTTTACGAGCCCAGGCGCCCCTTGCCTGAAAAGGCCGCTGTGCTGCATATTCACGGCGGCGGATACCGTCAGTTCAGCCACCGGGGCTGGTCGGTCTACGGCTGGGCTTCCCACATGGGATTCATCCAGTACCTGGTGCAGCAGGGCTACTTGGTGCTCGATTTCGACTATCGGGGAAGCGCCGGGTTCGGGCGGGACTACCGCACCGACATCTACCGCTCGATGGGCGACAAGGACGTGACGGGGGCTGTGGCCGCCGTCGAGTACCTGGTCTCCCAGCACGGCGCCGACCGTTCCCGCATCGGGGTCTACGGGCTTTCCTACGGCGGATTCTTTACGCTGTCGGCACTTTTTCGGCAACCGGGCGTCTTTGCCGCCGGGGTCGCCAATGCCGCCGTGTCGGACTGGGCCCATTACAACCACCTTTGGACCAGCCGCATCCTCAACCTGCCTTTCGAAGACCCGGAGGCCTACCGGGCTTCCAGCCCCATCCAATTCGCCGACGGCCTTCAGGATCCGCTCTTGATCGTCCACGGGCTCATCGACAACAACGTCCAGTTCCAGGATGCCGCCCGGCTGGTGCAGCGCTTGATCGAATTGGAAAAGGACTTCGAGGTGATGTACTACCCCATGGAACGCCACGTCATACGCAACGAGGCCAGCCGCTATGACTACCGCCGTCGAGTCGTCCGCTTTTTCGAACGCCACTTGCTGAGCCGCCCCTGACCCAATGTCGGAGAAGGGTGCCGTCAGACGATCTGGGCACCCAAATTGCGAAGGTTACGGCGTGTGGAGGTCCCGAATCGACTCCTGCACCCCTGCCGGGGTGCGAGCCGCCTTTGAACCGCAACCGGTGGTGTCGCTGCGCTCAACCACCGGCTACGATCTTATTACGCCTCCGGCGTAAGAACTTCAACGGCAAAAGAATTCAAGACACGAGTCCACCCCCTCGGTACGCTTATTGACTCAGATCGTGCTCTTACTTGAAAAAAACTCCAAAAAAATCTCGTAGATTCACCATCCAGCAGCGTTCTTATTTATAGAGGGGCTGAAGACCCTCTCACACCAACCCGCCTCAGACGGAATCCCGAAAAACAGCCTGTCGGCTTGTTCCATGACTGGAGCAGGCAGACTCGTGCGCCCAACCGGGCGGAAGGTGAGGTTCCGAGGGCGTCAGCTGAAAGGAGCGGAGAATGAGAAAGAGGAAACGGAAGAAGACCAATTCAAAACCGGAACCGGATGGCTGGGAGGAATGCCTGGAAATGATTCGCCGCTGCAGGAGCAACCTGCCCCCGATTTCCCCTGGCGAAGATCCTTCGCTGGTCGCCAAGCAATTGGACGAGATGGAGGAGCAAGTGATCCAGATGTCCAAGGCGCCTTTGACCACTTATTTCCGGAAACTGGAACGGGCCGGGATCACCCTGCCTCCGCCCGGGATGATGGACGGATCGGAGCTGAACAAGCGGCTCAGCCAAGTCGTCCAGGGATTGGCCCGACTGAAGATCTACCTGGGCCATACAGACCACCTCAGCGATCGGGAGCTGTACACCGAACTGTGGGAGGGCTTGCTTCACATCCGGGTTCCGGACGTCCCGCCCAATCGCTTCACCCTTTGCTTTTATTCCATGCTGCGGGTGGGGGACGAGCACCAGGACGGGCAGCTTTACATGCGCTACTATGCCGGTCGGGAGGCCCGTCAGGTGTGGGCCAAGGAGTTCCCCGACAAGCCGCTGCCTCCCCGTGAAAAGCCTCCCTTCAATCGCGACCGCCACCTGCCCAAGGTGTCAGAGGAGGATTTGTTCGGGAAGGAGCACGCGGAAGCTTAAAGATCGGGGAGTCTCGCGCAAAGCCGCAAAGCCGCAAAGCCGCAAGCTACACATTCGGTTAACCCGTGGGAGGAATATCGAGACGCTTCTCTGGGCCGCCGTCGGGCCCGCCCCGGCGGAGCCTACGACTGGAAAGCTAGATTCGGAGGAGCCAAAGAAAAGCGCA
>JANQFM010000708.1 GCA_028277865.1 Acidobacteriota bacterium | reverse complement strand
GACCGCTGACTTTCAGAGAATCGGCCAGCCTGTCGCGCAGGCGCAGGAAGGAGGCTTGCTCGGGGTCCAGGGCGCCGATGACGAGTTGGCGGGTGCGGTTGACGATCACTCCATCGTCCCAGGCCCGCGATTCCTCGCTACTGACGCGGGCCAGCACGCCCGAAACCTGGTTCAGTGCGCGGAACTTCTTCTTGAGGTGATCGTTGACTTCCTCTTCACTGGGCTCCTCGCCTTCGCGCTTGCCTTCAGAGAGGACTAGCTGGGCCTCCAGTTCCAGTCCCCGGGCCAAGTCGAGCCCCGGACGCTCCTCGCCGCCCAGGATCTCTGGTTTGAGGCGCTCGCGTCCCAGCTCGGTGAGGGCCCTTCTCAGGTCGTTGACGGTCCGGTCGACCGTCTTGGGGACGATGCGCCCGCCCGCCTTGACCTCCGGCTTGAGCTGCTCCGAGATGGCTTGAGCCAGCACGTTGCGGTCAAAGGTGTTCAGCGAGCGGCCTTCCTCGATGAAAAGGTGCCGGTAGGACTGGTCCCAAATGCGGCTGCGCGGCTCGTCCAGGGTTTCCAGGACTTCGACCCGCAGCGTCAGCCCCGACTCGGCAGCGCCTTCGCCCCGTCGCAGCTTTTCGGCCTCGTCCTCGAGTTCTTCGACCAGGCGGTCCATCTGAGTGGCCAAACGGGCGTACTGCCGGGCGCGCTGGTTGAGGTAGTTGTTCAGGGAGCGCAGCTGGCGCAGCTGAACTTCGGCGTCGAACATGCGCCGGGCTGCCGAGGCGATGCCCCGGTAGTATTCCTGGGCTTCGTCGCGGGCGTCCAGGAACGCCTGGTCCTTCTTGAAGAGGCGCTTTTGGGAAGCGGCTTCCTGCAGCGATTCGAAAAGCTCCTTTTCCAGGCGCTCGCGCACTTTTGGATTGGAAACGTCGCGCTTTTTGGCCTTTTCCAGCTGCTTTTCGGCATTGGGGATCCACTCCCGCCCGCACAATTCCAGCAGGCGCAGAGCGAGGTAGCGTTCCTGGATAGGGTCAAGCTTGAGGTCGGTGACCACCTCGCCTTCCAGGGCCGAAGTCTCCAGTCCCCTCACGCCCTCGTCGATGACCACCCGGGCGCTGCGGACATCTTCGAGCAGACGGTTGACCAATTCGATGTACTGATTGACGCCTTCGCGGTGGAAGACAAAGGCGCGCTCCTTGATCGACACCTTGTTGGTCAAATCGCGCCGGTCTTCCTCCAGGGTGCGAAAGACTCTTTGCAGGGTCGATTCGCCGCGCACCGGCTGGCCCTGCTCGTCCAGCCCAGTGACGCGTCCGTTGTCGATCACGTCGACCAACTGGTACCAAAATCCGTCCGTCAGCTCTTCGCGGGCGTCCTGGCGGGCCATTTCGCGTACCGAATCCAAGAAGGCCTTGTTGATGACGCCTTCGCGGGCCTCGTCGCCCATGCGCAGGAACTTGGGATCCGAGTAGTCCACCGCCAGGCGGGCCAAGGCGCGTGCACGATCGTCGCCGGGATCGCCGGGATCGACTCCGAATGTGATCTGGCTGCGGATGGCCTGGGCGGCAAAGCGCAGCGAGCAGTACTCCAGCAGCTCCTGGCCGGGCAGGACCAGCACCGAAGCGCCGAACGTCCCGAAGTTCTTGCTGTAGCCCTGCCCCACGTTCTTGAGGTCGCCGGGGAATCGGGTCAGCTCCTCCAGGTTCTTTTCGTAGTTGTCCAGCTCTCCGGCCAGGTTGTCGATGATGGGGGTGAAGACCTGCAGGTAGGAGGAATCGGCGATGGCGCGTTCGGCTTCGCGCAGGCTCAGGTGGGCGGGCTGGTCGAAGAGGAATCCGATGAAGTAGGGGCGCCGGGTCACGTCGGGGATGGCGGGGTTGTTTTCGTCGCGCATGAAGACGAATTTTTCGGGCGACTTGCGCTCGCGGCGGGTCTGGGCGTAGTCGAGCTTGGTGAGGTGCTCCAGTTCCTTGAGGGCGGCATAGGTGTTGGCGTGAATGTCGGGGTGCAGCTCGTTGCCGACCTTTTCCAGCAGCAGGGTGGAAAGCAGGAAGTTGCCCACCACCCGAGGTTGCCAGTGCAGATCCTCGATGACGTCCTGCACCAGGTAGGCCATGGGCAGGAAGCTGCCCGATCCGGTGCCTCCGGCCAGTGTGCAGAAGATGTAGACGTTGTACTTGGGGGGCTTGGATTGGCGCCAGGTGATGCCCGGCCGCAGGGCGTCGGCCACCAAGTGCTGCAGGCGCTTGCGGATCTCGGGAGAATGATAAAAGAAGCCCAGCCTCGATTCGACGCGGATCTGGCCGGCGCCGGGCTTGTATCCGGCCCTGGGCTGATAGGCCTTGTCCAGCCATTGCAGGGCCTGCTGGTCTTTGGAGCGCCGAAAACCCTCGATGGCGCGCACCTTGTCGAAAGCGGCGATGTTGATGCGGTTGCCGGGGGGGATGTGGCGCAGCTTGTGTTGATCCCCTTCGTTTGTGTCCACCGAAACGAAGGAGGTGAGCGGATCCAGCTGCGACTTCCAGTTGGTCAGCCGGCGGGCGTGGGAGGCGATGCGGTCCACAATGCGCGATCCGATTCCCCCCATGCCGATGAAAAGGCTCGGAACGATGGTCCCCTGGCCCGCCTGCAGGTGGTCAGTCATGTTTTTGGTACTCCTTGCTTCATAAGAAAGCCCGTCAGGCTTGACGCTGCCACCCAAAGATAACGGCCCATCGAGCCTGGAGGTTCCCTTCTGATCTTACTCGGCTGGGCTCGAAAGTGCCAGTTTGGCCGGGCGGCATTCCGTCCACAGAGGCACTGAGGGCACAGAGGCCAGAGGAGAGAGATCACCTGTCCCTGTGCGCTCTGTGTCTCGGCGCTTCCTTTCGTTTTCCGCAGGCTCTCCCTCGGCACCTCTCTCCCATCTGCCAGCCTTGACAGTCAATCGGGCCATCCACTAAGATTCCTGCTTTCTCAGGGGACGGCAAAAGCCCCGGCAGACAAGGGATTGCTCGTGGAACTGGTCGTTTTTTACCTCTTCGCCGCTTTGGCCGTAGTGACCGCGCTGGTGGTGGTCTTCGTGCAGAGGGCTGTCTATGGAGCGCTTTCGCTGATCGTCTGCTTCGCCGCCATCGCCGGACTCTTCGTTCAGATGGAAGCGAAATTCCTGGGCGCCATTCAGATCATCGTATATGCCGGGGCCATCATGGTCCTTTTTTTATTTGTCATCATGCTGCTCGACCCCCAAAAAGAGATCTTCGTGGGGCGCAAGCCGGCCCTTTTGATTTACGCCAGCCCTTTGGTGATCTTTTTTGGGTACGTCCTCCTTCGAGCACTCTTGGACGCCCCGCAACCCGCCCAGGGAAGCCTGGCCGAACGGGGCGCCATCAGAGAAGTTGCCCATGCGCTTTTTCAAGACTACCTGCTGCCCTTCGAACTGACCGGGATCTTGATCCTGGTGGCTGTGCTGGGCGCCATGGTCCTGACCAAGCGCCGTCCGGCCGAAACGGAATAACCGACATGGTCCCGACAAGCCATTACCTGATCCTGGGCGCCATCCTCTTCGCCATCGGATCCTTCGGCGTCATCTTTCGGCGCAATGCCATCACCATGTTCATGTGCGTGGAGATCATGCTCAACGCCGTCAACCTGACCCTGGTCGCCTATTCTCGCAGCTTCAATCAGGTGGACGGGCAGATCTTCGTCATCTTCGTGATGGTGGTGGCTGCTGCCGAAGCCGCTGTGGGGCTGGCCCTGATCGTGCTCCTCAACAAGCGTCGGGGCACTTTGGATGTGGATCAGATCGACACCATGAGGTGGTAACCGAATCATGCTGGAGAGTTTCTGGATCTTGCTGCTTTTCCCCTTGGCCGGCGCCGCTGTCAACGGCCTGTGCGGCAAGAGGCTCCCCCACAAGCTGATCGGCCTCATCGCCTGCGGGGCGGTCCTCGCCTCTTTTTTGGTGGCTGCCCTGGCCTTTGTGGAATTGACCGGGCGGGCGGCGGACGACCGACTGGTCACGGTTTCGCTCTTCACCTGGATCGAAGCGGGTGAATTCGTCTCACGAGCGGCTTTCCTCTTCGACCCTCTGTCGGCGGTCATGATCCTGATCGTCACCGGGGTGGGATTTCTCATCCACGTATATTCGATCGGCTACATGCACGGCGAGGACGGCTACTACCGCTACTTCTCCTATCTGAACCTGTTCATCTTCATGATGAGCCTGCTGGTGCTGGGCGACAACTTCCTGGTGATGTTTGTGGGATGGGAAGGAGTGGGCCTGTGCTCCTATCTGCTCATCGGATACTACTTCAAAGAGCGCTTCGCAGGAGACGCGGCCAAGAAGGCCTTCGTCGTCAATCGGGTGGGCGATTTCGCCTTCCTGCTGGGGCTCTTCCTGATTTTCCGCGAGTTCGGCTCCATCACCTACCTGGATGCCTTTCAGTCCGTGCAAAGCAGCTATCCCGGAATGGAAACGGGATTCGGGATCCTGAGCCTGATCACCCTGCTGCTCTTTATCGGCGCCACCGGCAAGAGCGCCCAGACCCCCCTGTACGTCTGGCTGCCCGACGCCATGGCGGGCCCCACGCCGGTCAGCGCACTCATCCACGCCGCCACCATGGTGACGGCCGGCGTTTACATGATCGCCCGCTGCTCGCCGCTTTACAGCCGCGCTCCCGAAACGCTGCTCATCGTAGCCGTGGTGGGAGCGGCGACTGCGCTTTTGGCCGCCCTGATCGCCATCGGCCAGCGCGACATCAAGAAGGTCTTGGCCTACTCGACGGTCAGCCAGTTGGGATACATGTTCGTGGCCTGCGGGGTGGGCGCCTACGCGGCCGGGATCTTCCACCTCATGACCCACGCCTTTTTCAAGGCTCTGCTCTTTTTGGGATCGGGCAGCGTGATCTTGGCCATGCACCATCAACAGAACATCTTCAAGATGGGCGGGCTGAAGAAATATCTTCCCTACACTTGGGGCGTCATGCTGGTGGCCACCCTGGCCATCGCGGGCGTGCCGGGGCTGTCGGGATTCTTTTCCAAGGACGAAATCCTCTGGCAGGCCTTTTCCAGCCCTCAGGGGCATCCCCTTATTTGGGCCCTGGGAGTGGCGGTGGCGGGGCTGACGGCCTTTTACATGTTTCGCATGCTCTTCTTGACCTTTCATGGCCAAGAGCGCATCGAGATGGGGCACCACGACGATTCGCACGGCGAAGATGACCACAGCCATCACGATGCCAAGCCTCAGGAGCCGGGCTGGAGCGTGCGGGGGCCTTTGGGCGTGCTGGCTGTGCTGTCGGTGCTGGGCGGATTGGTGGGCTTGCCGGCCTGGCTGGCCTCCACCAACCAACTGCACCACTTTCTGGAACCGTCCTTTCATTACCAGTTCGTCCCCGAAGCCCACGGCGAGCACAGCCATGCCCTGGAAATGGGGCTGGCCGGCGTAACGACGCTGATCGGGCTGATGGGGATCTTCGTGGCCTACACGGCCTACCTGCGCCGCCCGCATCTGCCGGAGCAGGTTTCGCAGAGACTGTCGGGGCTTTACAGGCTGATCCGCCAGAAATTCCTGGTCGACGAGGCTTACGATGCGGTGATCATCCGGCCCACCCACTGGCTTTCCAAGAACGTGCTCTGGAAGGTTTTCGACGATGGAGTGATCGACGGAGCGGTCAATGGAACCGCCACTGTGGTTCAGATCTGGGCCCAGCAGCTGCGCAAGATTCAAAACGGCTATGTTCGCAGCTACGCCACCTGGATCCTGCTGGGTACGGCTTTGCTGTTCGCTTACTTTTCCTATTTCGCCGCTTGAGGGCGAGAGCGTAGAAAACGGATGTTCGACGGCTATTTGCTGAGCTTGATTTTGGCCCTGCCCGCCTTGGGCGCCGCAGTGCTGGCCTTTTTGCCCGCCGAAAACAGAAGCCTGCTGCGCAACGTCGCCTTGGCTGCCTGCCTGGCCGCCTTTGCGGCCTCGCTGCTGCTGTGGACGGGATTCGATCCCTCCACTTCGAACATGCAGTTCGTCGAGGACCACGCCTGGTTCGAGTTGGGCGGCTTCCAGGCCCGCTACGCGCTGGGGATCGACGGGATCAGCCTCTTTTTGGTGCTGCTGACCACCCTCATCATGCCCCTGTGCATCCTGGCCAGCACGCACATCAAAAAGCATCTCAAAGCCTATCTTTGCTCCATGCTGGCCCTGCAGGTGGGAATGATGGGCGTTTTTATCGCCCTCGACCTGGTGCTCTTTTACCTCTTCTGGGAAGTGATGCTCATCCCCATGTACATGCTGATCGGGGTCTGGGGGGGACAGCGGCGCATCTACGCCGCCATCAAGTTCTTCCTTTACACGGCGGCTGGATCGCTGCTCATGCTGGCGGCCTTGATCACGCTTTATCAGTACAACGTCACGCCCAACTTCAACATCGTGGAAATCACGGGAGCGCTCAGCGACGGGCGCATCAGCATCCCCGAAGGGACGGCCTACTGGCTATTTTTGGCCTTTTTTCTGGCCTTCGCCATCAAAGTGCCCCTCTTTCCATTCCACACCTGGCTTCCCGATGCTCACGTCGAGGCGCCCACCGCCGGATCGGTCATCCTGGCGGGAGTCCTGTTGAAAATGGGAACCTATGGCCTGCTGCGGTTTTGCCTGCCCCTCTTCCCAGAGATCGCCCTGCAGATGGAGCCCACCATCTCCTGCCTGGCCATTATCGCCATCATTTACGGCGCCTTGGTGGCCATGGTGCAGCCGGACGTCAAGAAGCTGGTGGCCTATTCATCGGTCAGCCACATGGGATTGATCGTGCTGGGCATCTTCGCATTCAACCTGCAGGCCCTGGAAGGCGCCACCTTCCAGATGCTCAACCACGGCATTTCCACGGGCGGGCTCTTCCTGTTGGTGGGAATGATTTACGACCGGCGTCACACCCGCCTCATCGAGGACTTCGGAGGGCTGGCCCAGGTGATGCCCCGCTACGCGGTCTTTTTCATGATCATCACCCTGAGCAGCATCGGCCTGCCGGGCCTGAACGGCTTCGTGGGGGAGTATTTGACGTTGCAGGGGACTTTTCTGGCCAACCCCGTCTACGCAGCCTTCGCCGCTACGGGTGTCATCCTGTCGGCCGTCTACATGCTCTGGATGTACCAGAGGGTCTTCCTGGGCAAGATCACCGGGGAGGCGAACCGGCAGCTGGCCGACCTGAACCTGCGCGAGATGGCGGTGCTGATGCCTTTGGTGCTGCTGGCCCTGTGGATGGGCGTGCAGTCGTCGCAGTTTTTGCGCCCCATGGACGCCTCGATCCAAAAGGTGGTCGACCGGATCGAGCAGGCGCGTGAACCTCAATCTTTTCGGGTAGAAAACCTTGGACGCTAACTACATCGCCATTTTGCCGGAACTGATCCTTTGCGGCCTGGGCATCCTGGTGATGGTCCTGATCCCCTCGGCCGGACGGGAGGGGCAGGCCCGCCTGGGCTACCTGTCCCTGGCCGGAATCGTGGCCGCCTTGGTGGCCTCGGCCCTGCTGTGGGGCAATCAGGGGACGGCCCTTTTCGGCATGGTCTTCCAGGATGCGTTCGGCAACTTCTCCCGCATCCTGCTCCTCTTTGCCAGCGGCTCGATCGCTCTGATCGCGCTGCCCTACCTGCGCCGCGAAGGCATCCTGATGGGAGAGTTCTTCTGCCTGCTGCTGTTCGCCACCGCGGGAATGACCTTCATGGCCACCAGCGCCGACTTGGTCATGACCTTTCTGGGCCTGGAGACGCTTTCGATCGCAACCTACGTGCTGGCCGGGTTTCGCAGCAAGGATCTGCGTTCGGTCGAATCGGCCTGGAAGTACTTCATCCTGGGCGCCTTTTCGACCGCCTTCATGCTCTACGGAATCGCCTTTATCTACGGCACCGCCGGTTCCACCAAGTACCAGGCCATCGCTGAGGCGGTTTCACGCGACGGCGGCCTGCCCATCACTTTTGCGGTGGGAGTGGGGCTGCTCGTGGTGGGCTTCGGCTTCAAGGTGGCCATGGCGCCCTTTCACGTCTGGGCGCCGGACGTCTACCAGGGTGCACCCCTGCCCGTCACCTCCCACTTGGCGGTGGGGTCCAAGGCGGCTGCCTTCGTAGCCTTGCTGCGAATCTTCCAGCAGGTTTTCCCCGGCCTGGAGGGCGATTGGAATTTCGTATTTTGGACCGGCGCAGTCCTCACCATGGCCATCGGAAACATCGCCGCGCTGGCCCAAAGCAACATCAAGCGCATGCTGGCCTACAGCTCTGTGGCCCACGCCGGATACCTCTTGGTGGGGATGGCGGCCGGCAACCCCTTGGGCGCTCAGGGGATCCTCTTTTACCTGGCGGCTTACGCTTTCATGACCATCGGCGCACTGGCGGTCGTCCAGGTGCTGAGCCGCCCCGGCGAGGCAGGGATCGACCTGGACGACTACAAGGGGATCGGATTCCGCTTTCCCTTCCTGAGCGTCTCGCTGTCCGTCTTCCTGATCTCTTTGGCGGGAATCCCCGCCACGGCCGGCTTTATGGGCAAGTTCTTCATCTTCTCGGCCGCGGTCCAGGAACGCCTTTACTGGCTGGTGGTGATCGCCGTGCTGACCTCCGCGATCGGGCTCTACTACTACCTGCGCGTCATCGTCCTGATGTTCATGCACGAGGCTGAGTCAGAACCCCCGGCGCCGACGCTACAGCCCTCTTTGCGGGCCGTGATCGGTTTGCTCATCCTGGGGACGCTCGTTTTTGGACTCTACCCGGCTCCGCTGCTGGAGCTGGCCAACCAGGCGGTGCAATTTTGAAGGCTGCTCAAGACAAGCTCAAAGAAGAGATCAAGGCTCTGGAGCTGGAACTGCGCGACGAGCTTCCCAAAGCGCTGAAAAAGGCTCTGGAAATGGGCGACCTGCGCGAAAACGCCGAATACCAGACGGCCAAGGAACGCCAATCATACGTCCAGGCCAGGCTGGGCCAGCTCAAGCAGCGGCTGGCCAAGCTCTCCATGGTCAACCTCAGTAAGATCCCTCACGACAAGGTCTCCTACGGATCGATGGTGGAGCTTTTCGACATCGACACAGAAGAGGAAGTCACCTACCGCCTGGTGAGCAGCGAGGAGTCCGACGTGTCCAAAGGCTTGATCTCCACAACTTCACCCATCGGACGCGCCCTGATGGGCCATGAGGAAGGCGACGAAGTCGAAATCCGGACCCCCCGAGGCGTCCGCAACTGCGAAATCGTCAGCCTGCGCACCTTGCATGATCAGGAAGAGTAGGTGTCGCGCCAAGACGCAAAGGACGCTATGGGGAATCCCGATTTTCTTTCTTCTTAGCGTTCTTTGCGTCCTTGCGTCTTTGCGCGAAATCCCCCAGTTCCCGCTCACCTTCCAAGACACCCAGGGCCGCCGGCTGACCCTCGACCGCCCCCCTCAGCGCATCGTCTCCCTCAACCCCGGCAACACCGAGATCCTGCTGGCCCTCAACGCCCAGTCGCTTTTGGTGGGAGTCGACCAGTTCAGCCGCCGCACCGGCGCTGCCCAGAAGATCCAAAACGTGGGAACCCTGCTCAATCCCTCCTACGAACGCATCGTGGCGCTGGAACCCGAGTTGGTGCTCATCACCGACATGTCCTCCCACAGGCGGAAACAGCTGGAATCGCTGGGCCTGAAGGTGGCCATGATCGACCCCGACTCCCTGGAGGAGATCTACCAAGCCGTCTTGCTGCTGGGCAAGATCAGCCGCAAAGACGAGGCAGCAGCGAAGCTCCAGGCGGATTTGAAATCCCGGGCCGACAGAGTCATCCAGCGCGCCAAGTCGTTCAAGGAACCTCCGCCAGTCTTCATCGAAGTCTGGCCCGATCCCCTTCAGACTGCCGGCCCCGGAACCTTCATGCACGACTTGGTCGAACTGGCCGGAGGGCACAACATCGCCTCGGACGCCATCAGCGACTGGCCCCTGATCAACCTTGAAACCGTGGTCGAGCGCAATCCCGCTGTCATCTTCACGC
>JANQFM010000692.1 GCA_028277865.1 Acidobacteriota bacterium | reverse complement strand
CAGCTCTGGGACGTCCATCCCGTTGACATCGATCAACATCCGCAACGCCTTTGGGATTGGACCGACCCTCCTTTTCTGAGACCGTTTGGGCGGTAGGCTCGAAACTCACTCCGGAATCCGGTTTCCCGATTCTGAACCTACGGCCTACAGCCTTCCGCTCCCGATCCTGCTAAAATCCCGCCTTATGGATGCCTTGATGAAGCCCATATACCTGCTGGCCGACAGCCAACTGCTTTTCTGGAAAGACAATGGCAAGCCCTTCCTGCAGCCTCTGCGCGACATGCTCGACGAGGAGCTTGAGGAAGGTGAAGAGCCTTTGGCCGTTTACATCGGCGCCTCCAACAGCGACCAGCCCGAGTTTTACGAGATCTTTCGCATGGCCATGGAAAGCATCGGCATCACCAACTGCCGCATGATCCATTCCGACATGCCGGAAGAGGAGGAGGACGCGGTGGAGGACGCCGACCTGATCCTGCTCTCGGGAGGCGATGTGGAACGGGGCTGGAGGGCCTTCGAAAAGAACGGCCTGCAAGAGATCATCGTGCGCCGCTACTACGAAGGCGCCCTGCTGATGGGAACCTCGGCCGGCGCCGTGCAACTGGGAATGATGGGCTGGACTTCAGGCAACGGCTCCAAGCCCAAGCTTCTGGACACCTTCCGGCTCATTCCCCTCATCCTGGACGTCCACCAGGAAAAGGACGGCTGGCAACGGCTGCAAGCCGCCTTGCGCAAAAGCGGGGGCGCAGCTTCGGCCATCGGCATCCCTTCGGGAGGCGGGATGGCCTATCACACCGATCACACCATCGAAGCTATCCGATACCCTTTGCACGAGTACTTCCTCAAGGAGGGCAAGGTCACCTACAGCCTGCTTCACCCTCCCGGCCCCGACGCGCCCGCCGCCCGAAAGCCGATCGCCCTGCCGGCCTCCAGCGAAGAATAAGAGAAGTTTCGCGCCAAGACGCCAAGGACGCCAAGAAAACCTTTGCGCCTTTGCGTCTTTGCGCGAAACCTATCCCCCCGCCGCCAAGATGCCTGCGAAGCCCTTCTCGCGCAGCAGCCGGTTAAAAGCCGATACCTCTTCCCGCAATTCCTCCATCCGCTGCCGGCTATCGGCGATTCGTTGACGGTATAGCTCGTGGACCTCGATCTGCTGGCTGGTGGGAGGGAAGTCGGCTCGTGACATGTACCCGGCCAGGCTGGTCAGCTTGGCGTAGAGGCGGCGCGGCCAGCGCAGGGTGTCCTGACGGGAAAGGCCTCCCGTCAGGCGCAAGTCGAAGAAGCGGGATTCCAGCTCGATGAGACGGGCGTCCAACTCATCCGCCGACTGCAGGATGTCCTCGATGCCCTCGCGGCCCTTGAGGGTCTCCTTCAAGTCGTAGAGCTGCCGGCGCACCCATTCGATCTGGTTGATCATCCCCACCACGCTGTCGACGTCGTCGCGGATTTGCAGCACTCGTTCCACTTGCTGGCAGATGTCGTCCAGGCTTGCTTGCGAGCCGGGATCCTTGCGGACCTCCAGCGGCTGGGTGAATTCCTGATCGCCAATCGACAGCCGGACTGTGTAGCTCCCCGGTACGGCCAGGGGCGCCACCCTTGCTCCTTCGCCCAGCGCGCGCCAGCCCTTGTCGGGCATCTCAAGGTGGGAGTGCTCCAATGGCCGGGTGCGCAGCTTGGGTTGTTGGGATCGTTCATGGCGCAGATCCCAATAAAACCGGTTGATGCCCGCCTTGGCGGGAAGCGCCTTGGGCCGGCTGGAGTCGTCCTCGCCCGTGCCTCCCTCCTCTGGTTCGTCGGGCAATGACCTGATGACACGGCCCTGCGCACCCAGGATCTCAAGGCGGGCTTTCGCTTCCGGCTTTTCCTGCAGCCAGTATTGAATAGACGCGCCGTAGGACGGATTTTGGCCCGCGGCAGGGTCGCCGGGCTGGCTGTTGGCCGCTTGCTTGGGGAGAAATCGATAAGCGGGGCGGGGCGCGAACAGGTGGACGTCGGACTGGCGCACTGAATCATTCAGCTGCTGCAAAGCCGTCAGGTCGTCGAGGATCCAGAAGCCGCGCCCGTAGGTGGCCACCACCAAGTCGTTGAAATGCTCCTGGACGGTCAGCCAGTGGACGGGTGCATGGGGCAGGTTGCCCTGCAGGGGCTGCCATGCGCCATCATCAAAGGACACGTAAAGGGCGTTTTCGGTGCCCAGGTAAAGCAGCCCGGGCCGCACCGGATCCTCGCGGACGCAGTGGGCGTAGCTGTGAGTCGTGCGGGGGATGCCGCCGGTGATGGACGTCCAGGACTGGCCGTAGTCTTCGGTTTTGTAGACGTAGGGATCGGTGTCGTTGACCTGGTGGAAATCGACCGTGATGTAGGCCTTGCCCGCTTGGTGGCGGGAGGGCTCGATGTTGCTGACCGTTCCCCAGGGCGGCAGATCGGGGATGTTGGCCGTCAAGTTCTCCCAGTGCTGCCCGCCATTGCGCGTCAGGTGCACCAGGCCGTCGTTGCTGCCTGCCCAGATGACGCCTTGCTCCAAGGGGGATTCGGCCAGGGCGAAAAGAACCGCGGCGTAAGTGGGGCTCACGTCGTCGGGGGTCAGTCCGCCTGTCTTTTGCTGCTTTTCCTTGTCGTTTGTAGTCAGGTCGGGGCTGATGACCGTCCAGCTATGGCCTGCGTCCCTCGTCTGGTGGACGTGCTGGCTCCCGGCGTAGACCCGGTTGTGGTCATGGGGCGAGATGGCCACCGGAAAGGTCCACTGAAAGCGGTACTTGAGGTCGGCGGCCGCCCAGCCCTCGGGATTGTCGGGCCATACGCTGACGTTGCGTACGTGCCCTGTGCGCAGGTCGTAGCGGTCCAGGATCCCTTCGAAGCATCCCGACCAGACGATGTTGTTGTCCACCGGGTCGGGAATGGCGAAGCCCGATTCGCAGCCTCCCACCGGGTGCCAGGCGCCGATCGGGATCGGCCCCCGGGTCAAGGTGTTGCTGGGTCCGCGCGTGGAAGGGCCGTCCTGGCGGTTTCCGTACACGAAGTAGGGGATCTGGTTGTCGGTGTACACGTGATACATCTGGGCGATGGGCAGTTGGGGGCGGAACCAGCTCTTGCCCCGGTTGACTGAAATGCTGATGCCTTGGTCGTGCCCCACGATCATCCGGTCGGGCATGAGCGGATCGATCCACATGTCGTGGTGATCGCCGCCCGAACGCAGCCTCTCGACCGTCTTGCCGCCGTCCAGCGAACGAGTGTGGACGGTCGACATGAAGTGGATCTCGTCAGCGTCGTCGGGAGCGGCCACGGCGCGGGTGTAGTAAAGGGGGCGCTGGGCCAGGGCGTGGATGCTGCTCACCTTTCGCCAGGCGCGCCCGCCGTTGTCCGAACGCCACAGGACTCCCTGGTGCTCTTCCAGCTCTTCGAACTCGCGGTTGGAGTTGGTTTCGATGAGGGCATAGACACGGTTGGAATCCCGCGGGGTCACGGCCAGTCCGATCTTGCCCCAGGGAGGTTTTGGAAGCCCTTTGCCTTCCAGTTTCTCCCAGCTGTCGCCCCCGTCTCGCGAAACGTGCAGCCCGCTGCCGGGACCGCCGCTGCGCCGTCCCCAGGTCCGGATCTGCATCTGCCAGGTTGCAGCGAAGAGGATGCGGGAGTTGTTGGGGTCCATAGCCAGATCGACCGCTCCTGTGTCCTCGTCCACGAACAGCACTTTCTCCCAAGTCCGCCCCCCGTCGCGGGTTCGGTAGACTCCCCGCTCGGGCTGGGGTCCGTAGCAGTGGCCCAGGGCGGCGGCGTAGACGGTGTCGGGATTTTTGGGATGGATGATGACGCGCCCGATGCGTCCGGTATTCTCCAATCCCATGTGCTGCCAGGACTTGCCGGCGTCCGTGGAGCGGTAGATGCCGTTTCCGATGGAGACGTTGGATCGGATGAAGGTCTCGCCCGTTCCTGCCCAGACGACGTTGGGATCCGAAGGCGCCACCGCCAGCGATCCGATCGAAGCCACCGGCTGATCGTCGAAGACCGGCTTCCAGCCGGCGCCGGCGTCCTCGGATTTGAAGATGCCGCCCGACGCCGCACCGGCATAGTAGATGTTGGGGTCCCCCGGCACTCCAACCACCGCGCTGACCCGGTTGCCGACGGGTCCGATGTGGCGGTATTTCAGCTGCGCAAAGAGTTCCGAATCGGATTCCTGCAGACCGAGCAAAGAAAGCTGAGTGGTACCCAGCAGCAAGACAAAGAGCAAAATTTTTCTCATCCGACGCCTCCGGCTTTTGGTTCGGCAGCCGATTCTCCCCCAGATCTAGCGCAAGGTAAAGACGGGTGCGGATGTAAAACTGGTGCGCCCGTCCGCCAGAGCCCAAAGACCAATCCCGTCCCGGCGCTACCCCAGTGCCGGTAAGGAAAGGGAAATACAGAACCTTCGGCCTTCCGGCCCTCTTCCTTATTCCGTGTTCCTTGTTCCGTGTTCCCTGTTCCATCCAGTCCCATCCAACACGCACTTGACTTCTCCGGTAGGTACAGGCTTACTGTTTGCCCGATGCGGACTGTCAGCGCCCGGTACGAAAAAGGAAAGGAACCTGCTCGGCGCCTGATCGATGATCTGAAGCTGCTGGGGACCATTTTTGCCATGGGTTGGGGCCGGGTCTTCCAGGGCCGCAACATCCGTCGGAAGTTCCGCCGCAGCCAGCGGGAAAAACGAAAGCTCTATCTGGAAGACATCCATCTGCCATGAAGTTCAAGCTGCGCAAGGACATCAGCTCTCACACCACTTTTGCCTACCGCCGGCCGCCCATTTC
>JANQFM010000643.1 GCA_028277865.1 Acidobacteriota bacterium | reverse complement strand
GGGATGAAGTTGAGGGGGATAATGTAGGTGATCACCCCTTCCTCTCCCTCGATCTGGGCCGATTCAGGGGAAAGCAGGGAATGGGGGATCTGTTCTGGCGGTTGAGGCTGCTGCTGTTGTTGCGGAGTCAATGGCGCCGGCGGGGCGCCGGGCAGGGCGGCCCGGGCGGCCGCACCTCCGGCAGGCGGCTGCGAAGGGGGCGCAGACTGGCCCTGACCCTCTTTCTTCTGCTCGCCTTGCGGTTTTTCCTTGGCCTCCTTTTCCTTTTTGCCCTCTTCTGGTTGAGGCTTTTCCAAAAGCCCGGGATTGAGCAGCATCTTCTGGGGAAGCTTGGGGCTGGCGGCCAAAGGCACGATGGCGTAGAAGTTCTCAGCCTGTCGAACGATCGCAAATCCATTCATCTGCAGCAACTGCTCCAGAATCGGAAACACCTGCTCCCTGGGGACTCCGCCCCGCATGTTGATGCTGACCGTGCCGGTCACCTGGGGATCGATCACATAGGAAAAGCCCAGTTCCTCCATGACAATCTCAACCACATCCCGGATGGGTTGTTCATCGAATTTCAATGAAAGCGGGCCTTGCCGACCCCGTCGGCCTGATGGCGGCCGCTGGGCGGGTTTTTGATCCTGTTGGTCCGGAGTGACGCCCCCGGCAGGCGCCTGGGGCTGGTCCCGAGGAGTGGGAGGACGAGTGGGAGGACGTTGTTGTCCCTGAGGCGGCTTCGCAGGTTGCTGACCTTCGGATTGCCTCTGCTGACTTTGCTTGGCAGGCGGCCCCGGCACAACTGCTCCGCTGCCGCGGGGCGGGGAGGGGCTGGCCGTCTCCGCTTCGCTTTGCGGCTTCTCGTCTCCTTGAGGCTTGGTGGCCTCACCCTGGGACTTGGCGGTCGTAGGGCTTTGAAAAAGGGTGATCGACGGCGTCGCTGAGGCGATGCCCTCGGCGACGCAAACCCCAGCTAGGGCCGCTGCCAGGAAACAGCCTTTGGCTGCTTTACTTTTTTGAATCAATTTCAGCATCCTCACGAAAAGATTTTCCATTGGAGTCCTTCGAACTTCAGGCTGGGTAAGACTTGGCTCCAAGTTGCCCATTCAACGCCTAGCGGGGCGGGCGGGAGCCCGAAGTGCCGGGAGTAATACTCGCAGAGGAACGCCTTGGTGTCTGACTTTCGTTTCTGCGGGGATCAGACTGCCTCCCTCGCAAGCTGTTTGAGACGCCGCGCTGGGCATTTGCGCCCGCCTGGTCTCTGGCCCGACTGGCCACACCGCCCCTGCGCCCCTGGGCTTGCGATTGGGCCAGTCCGGTCCTGCTGACCGTCAGGCCGCTCTCCTGCTGCTCGACCGGGTTGGTCGGAGAAGTCGTTTCAACGGCCGTCACAGGTGCCCCAATGCGGATGATGTTGACTCCGCTTCCCCGTGCGATCTGGCGTCGGGGTGCTTCAGGGCGACCTCCCAGCTCCTTTTCAATGACGACTTCCGTGTCGTTCCATTTCAGCACGATGGCGCCGCTGGTGATCTCACTGACCGTGTAGCCCTGGACTACGTCTCCGATCGAAACCCGCACCTTGCTCCCTTGCACTCTGCGGCGGCCGGTTCCCTCGTACTTGGTGATTGTGGCCGCCCGGCGATTTCCGACGGTCAGGGTGCCGTGCAGAATCGGCTCGGGATTCAGCGCAGGGGCCGTATCGGACGCAGCCCCCACATCTTCTGGCTGGGGCGGTTGCCGGTCTTCTGCAAACAGGTTCTTTTCAGCGATCAGCTGGTAATCCAGATAGCTGGGCTGCTGATCAACATCAAGGGGCGGCGCCTGGTCAGGGCCTCGCGGCGGTTGCGATTGCACGCCTGCCATCAGCTGTTCGATGCTGTGACTGTTTTCGAATTCCTGCCAGCTCCGCACCAGCTGCATGCCCAGGCCGGTGACGGCCAGCGCCAGAAACAAGTTCAACAGTAGAAGTTTTCGAGCCATTTGTTCAATCCTCTCCGCAAAAGATGCCCATTCCTTCAAGAAAGACGAATGACGCCGGAAACCCGGATGCGCGGGCGAAGCGTATTGCGCTGGGAACGCCGGGTCCGGCCGACGTTGAGACTGAATTCATCGACCAGCAGGAATTTGTCGTGGCGGGCGATGGCTTCCAGAAAGTTGGTCAGCTCTCGAACCTGGCACTCCAGATTGACCTGCAGGGAGACCTTGGCGAACTCCCCTTCATTGCGTTCCTGAACCGGGCTGCTACGGGTAATGGTCACATCGTTCTGATCGGCCAAGGCGTTGAGCAGCTCAAGCAGCCGCGTCTGGGCGATATTGACGCTGGGGGAACCCAGCAAACGCCGCTCCAACTCAGCCTCGGCAGCCTCGATCCGGGATAGCTGGTCTCGGTAAAGGGACTGCCTGCCGACCGCTTTGTGCGACCGGTCCAGCCGGGCTGCCTGCGCTTGCAGGTCTGACTGGGCAGTTGAACTGGCCTCCTGGAAGGGAAGGATGATGACGAACACCAGTATCAGCAGCCCTGCAAAAACCGCCAATCCTGTCACCAGCCTCCGCTCCCTTTTGGATAGCTTTCTCATGACTTTCCTTTCCTGATCCGCCGAATCGACCGCCTTCTATTGCCCGGAGCACTCCACGACGGTGGCTTCGAATCGGAACTTTTCCTTGCTGTCACGGCCCGGGATGATAAACCTCTGGTTGACGTCCTTCAGGCACTCCGACTGCAAGAGGATGGTCAGCAGGGTCGAGGCCTTGTCGGAATAGCCGGTCAGGTTGAGTTGATCGCCCTGAATGCCGATGCTCTCCAAGTAGGAGTCCTCGGGAACCTTGTCCGTCAACTCCCGCAACACCTTCAAGACGGTGTCGTTTCCTTTGAGCATGGCCTGAAGCTCTTCCAGGCGTTCCTGTTTTTCCTGGATCGTCCGCTGCATGCTGAAAGTCGCATCGACACTGCTTTGGTAGGTCTCGACCCTTTGAGTGACCTGCTCGAGCACCCGATTGGTCTGGATGAGCCCCCGTGCCGCCAGCGCACCGCCCATCAACACCAGCAAGAGGCTCAATATCAGTGTCGGCGCCAAGCTGGGGCGCTGGCGGATCACTCGCCGCTCGGGCGGCAGCAGGTTGAAGGCGCCTTTGCGGCTCCATCCGGAAATGGCCAGCCCCATCACGTCCGCCATGGGCTCCAGCTGAGATGCGGTCATGACCGGGCCTTTGAGGCGTGCACTGTCAAAGAGCCGTTCGCAGTCCTCGAAACGGCCCTGGAATTCCTTGAGCAGCCTGACGGCCTCTTCACCCGTCAGATAAATCTTGGACAGCTTGCCGCCCTTGATCTCGATCTGGGCGATGAACGCTTCAAACTCCTTCAAGACCTCATCCAGGCCATAGCCTTCGGTCAAGGCAGCTTTTTCGGAGTAGGCCCGGCCCGGCCCCAAGGCCAGGTTGAAGGCGACCCAGCGGGGGGCGGCTTCGATCATCAGTGCAGGCTCGTTTTTGGGGTATCCGTCGGGATGCAGTTCCAGCAATGACGCCAGCGAATGGCTCATCACCCGGACCGAAGCAGGGTACAGGCCCAGTTCGTCCAGCAGGGCCATGGGCTCGTCGAGGGCTGAAGCAGGCGCCATGAAGATCTGCAACTGGATCTTTTGCTGCTCTTCGTCCCGATGGACCACCAGGGAGTCGCACAATGAGAGCTCATCCTCCAAGGGTTCGAATTTTTCAACCTGGAATTCGACCACCTGCTTCAGATTCTCCTCCACGTCAATGGGCAGCTCGACCGTACGCAGGATGACGTGGTCCCTTTCCAGGCCAAGAATGAGGTTCTCGGTGTTCATGCCCTTGGAGCGGATTTCCTGCTTGAGCTGCTCGATCAGCTGCACAGGCGGCAATTCACGAAAGTTGCGGATCATCACCGCCCCTTTGAGGGTGACGTCGCGGAATCCTTTTTCCAGAGAGGCGAGGATCAGGTCATTTTCACGGATGGCAAATCCAGTGGCGGCTTCCAAACTCAGCATGCGACGGTCCTTTCATCGGCTTGCGGGGCGCACTCTTGAATCTAAGGTTCAGAGTTCAACATTGGCCTCGTTCCAATACAGGATGGAGTATCCCCGCGAGCGGTTGCCGCCCACCCGGATCACGCAGCGGATCCGGCTGGCGGCGCGGTTTTCGCCCAGGCGCCCCGTGGCGTCCAGGCTGTAGATCAGAGAGCTGCGCTGGACGGTAAAGTAATTGAGCACGTCGGTGGGCATGCCGGGGATATGGCTCAGCAATTCGCTCGGATTGGTCAAGGGGCGCATTTCGTCGATTCTCAAGGCGGCCTCGTAGTCCAGCCCCGGGATGGCGGCCAGAACCTGGATGGGCGCCGTGTTGACATCGATGCGCTGACCGGTTCCGAAGGTGGTGAAATAGTTCTGCAGGCCATAAAACTCGGCCCGCTCGCCATCGGCGGTCACACCCTTTCGGCCATAGTAGATCTCCGGGGTCACCCCGCGCACCAGCAACAGCTCCTCGGGTACGTCAAAGATGTGATTCTTGGCCCGGTAGGGCTCATCAAGTGACTGGTAATAGGCCGACTCCGCACCATTGTCGAGCCGAAAGTCGTCCGGGTCTTTCCAGTCGAGGATGGAATCTGTGATGATGTCGGCATCTGCCTCGCTGAGGCCGATCATGACCAGCAGATTGAAGATAAGCAGGTCGTTTTGGCTCCCATTGATATTGATCTTGCCGGTTTCGGGGGAAACCTTGATCTCGACGGTTCCCTCCTCCAGAGGAAGATTCAAGGTGCCGGTGAATACCTCCGGGATGGCCTCAAGCCCCACCTCCTCCGGCTGGCCGGTTCGGGAGGCTGCGGAATTCATCTGCGCTTCCATGATTTTGAAGACGGCGTAATCGATTCCGGCCCTGGCGAGGTAGTAAGCGGCCCTCTGGTCGACGATGTTGCGCGAGGCATTGACTTCAGTGCGCACTGCAGCGGCGAAGGACAGCGCCAGCAGGCTCAATGCCAGCAGCACCCAAAGCACCAGCACGATGACCGTGCCGCGCTGGCCGGGATCCTGGCCCGGAAGGGGTGTTGTTTGTCGCATCATCGTGCCCTTTTCAGCCTTTCCGGCCTCAACGCCGACGCTCAGGGGTTATGCTGCCAGAGCCTTGAGAGCCCCTCAAGACCTGGTTGAGGCTCCGCCGCAGCCTCAAGTCGGTGGCATTGATGGTGACGGTCATTTGCTGGTCGCCGTACTCCACGCGAACTGCGGAAGGCACCGTGCCCATCAATTCGCCCGACCATTCATCCAACCATTCAAACATGTCGCTGTCCGGGTTGTACCCATAGTAGCTGAAGCGCACGTCTTGCACGCCATCCACAATGGGCAGCGGCTTTCCGGAAGGAACGCCGGCCATGAAGTAAAAACTGTTCACATCGATAAAGCGGATCTCCATGGCTCCCAGATATTCCCGTCCAAATTCGTCTTCCGCCCTGCCATAGGTGACCACCGTCAAGCCGGGATTGCGCAGGTGCCTGAAAGGGGCCACGGTGATGAAAGTGACGGTGCGCGAAGTTCCTTCAAAAAGAGGTGCTTGGGAGAGGGCCAGGCGATCGGGCTGCTCTTCGGATTCGAGCGCTTCGCCTTCTTCGGGAAGGAAGGAGCCGGAAGGCCTCAAAGGGAAAAGGGATCCCAGCTGGCGCCGCATGAAGTCCTTGAGGACCCTTTCCCGGGCCTGCTTGTCCATCCGGTCCTGGCTGGTGGAAAAGGTGTTTGAAGCGATGCGCAATGCGCCATAGACGATTGCCGCCATGAGGGCCAGAATGGTCAAGGCGACCACGACTTCGATCAGCGTGAAGCCTTGATTGGAGCGGAATCTGCTCATCGCTGCCTCCCCAGCATCCGGCGCAGCATATCCCCGGTGTCCAACTCGCCTTGGTCCTCTGTGACGGCTTTCAGGCAATAGGCCTGGTAATACCTTCGGTTATTGTTGGCGACATTCTTGAACTCGATTCTCACGGAGAACGACAGAAGGTAGACCTGCGGCGCCCCCGTGGCCGGCAGAGCAGGATCCATCAGGGCGGCAGGGTTGGGGTCATTCCAGTAGTCGACTTGTGCCTCGTAAAGAAAGTCCTTATCCAGATCGCCGCTGGCATGGTAGGGCCCCCGGATGTCCTGGTCGGCGAGCAATTCGCTCATGATATTTTCGGCATGCGACATGGCCCGGTGCGCCATGTCGATGCGATGCAGGTTGGAGAGGCCGCCGGAGAAAACCTGCATGGCGACGGCCACTCCAATGGCCAGCACGGCCGTTGCCACCACCACTTCCAGCAATGTGAAACCTGCGCCGGCCTGAAAGCCTCGCCGCCGCACTGCTGATGCCGGTTTGCTCTTCATGGGTCGTTTACCTTGACTCAGGGTTGATCCTGGCCTTCGCCTTTGGGGACGCCGCCGAACCCCGTCACCGGATCGACTGTGACGCGGATCTGACGATTCTCGTCCAGCTTGAGCATGAAGTCGCCGCCTGAGCTGCGTCCGTTGGGGTAGAAGCTGACCTGCAGGGGCAATTCGCCGTCCTCGGTCAAGATGGACAGCTTCTCGGGGAGCGGAAAGCTCTTGGAAACCTCCCCGTACTCGTCGGCAAAGGCGTAGAAGGGCTTGCCTTCCTCGTCACTTCCGATCAGGATCCGCTGAACGCTCTGGCTTGAGATGGCTTGCGTCCGGGCCTGCTTCATGCTGGTGATCAGATCCCGCGTCGCCGCCCGCATTCGCATGCCTTCCATCCCCCTCGTAAAAGAGGGGAAGATCAGAGCAGCCACCAAGCCCAGCAGCACCAGCACGACAAAGATTTCCATCAAGCTGAAGCCGTGTGCGTGTGCAGATCGGCTTGGATTCAATTTTGGCAACAGGTCTCTCACGGCACTTTCTCGAAAGCCAAGGCCACGCTTACCAGGATGTTACGTCTTCGGCGTCGTCCTCGCCGCCTTCCCGTCCATCGGCGCCCAGGCTCCACAGGTCGTAGTCGTGGCCATACTGCCCGGGAGAGCGGTACTGGTAGTCACGCGCCCAGGGGTCCTTGGGCAGGGTGGTCTTTTTCAAATAGGGCCCGCCCCAATTTTCGATCCCGCCGCCGTCGATGAGCACCTGCAATCCTTCGGCAGCGGTGGGATAGCGGCCCACATCGAAGCGGAAAAGGTCCAAAGCCCCTTCCAGTTCAGCCAGTTGAACCTTGGCGATGTCGCGTTTGCCTTCGCTGAGGCGCTTGATCACCTGAGGTCCCACAACGGTCGCCAACAGCCCCAAGATCACCAGCACGACGATCAGTTCGATGAGCGAAAAGCCGCGCTGCCGGCTTTTGAATTCTTTTTTCGTGGTCTTCATTTTCGTGACTCCCCTGTGAAATCGCGTTCCAGGTTTTGACGTCTTTGGATCCTTCAATCCGGCAAAGTTCCATGTCTAAAGAGCGACATTATTAATGCTGAAAATCGAGTAGAGAATCGAAACCACCATCGTCCCGATGACAAGTCCCATGAAGAGGATGATGGCGGGCTCGACAAAGGCCAGCATCCGTTTGGTCGAGTTTTTCGTCTCGCGGTCGTAAGCCTCGGCGATCTGCAGCAGCATGGCGTCCAGGCGTCCGGTTTCCTCGCCCACCTCCAGCAAGTGGACGGCAAAAGACGGAAAGACCTTGCTTTCGCGAAAAGGCCGGGCCAGCCCCTCTCCCTTTTTGACCCCTGTTTTGATCGGCTCCAGGGCGTTGGCCACATGCTGGTTTGCAACCACCTCCTTGACGATGTTGATCGATTGAATGAGCGGGACCGCACTGTTGAGCAAAGTGCCCAGCGTGCGGCTGAAGCGGCTGACTTCCAACTTGAGAAGCATGTTGCCCAGCAAAGGGGTGCGCAGAAGGTTGCGGTCCCAGATGAGGCGTCCGGAGGGCGCCTTGTGCCAGCGCAAGATCAGCAAGTAGCAGGCCAGCCCAACCAGCAGGCCGATCAGCCCCCAGAAACCGGTGATGATTTCGCTGGCGCCCAGCAGGATGCGCATGGGGAGCGGAATCGGCATGTCCTGGCTTTGGAATATTTCGGCGAACTTGGGGATCACGAAAGTGATCATGACAGCGATGGAGGCCAGGCTGACAAAGGTGAGGATGATGGGGTAGATCAGCGAAGAGACCAGGTAGTCCTTGAGTTCCTCGGCCCTCTCCAGGTACTCGACAAGACGTTGCAGGATTTGGTCCAGCACTCCGCCCATCTCCCCCGCCCTGACCAGGTTGACGTAGACTTTGGGGAAGGCTTGCGGGTAGGCGCCCAGGCCTTCGGACAGCGACTTGCCTTCCTTGAGCTGGCGAAGCGTCTCGCGGATAATGTCGCTGAGGAACTCATTGTCGGTCAGATCGGCCAGAATGCTCAAGCTGCGGTCCAGAGGCAGCCCGGCCTGGACCAGGGTGGCCAACTCCTGGGTGAAAACCATCAGATCCTTGCGGGGAACCCGCTTGCGATTCCAGGGAAGCTGAAAATCCCTCGAAAGCAGCCCCCCCATGCCGCTTCCCACCCGGATGGGCATCTGGCCCTGCTCCTTGAGGCGAGAGAGGACTTCCTTCTCGGAAGGCGCCTGCAAGGATCCTTCCACGACTTTCCCTTCCGGCGAAACCGCTTTGTATTCGAACAGGGGCATGAACTCTCCAGTCTGTAGGCTGCAGTCTTCTTACTGCGTCACCCGCAGCACTTCTGAAATGGTCGTCTCTCCTCGGCTGACCTTTTCAAATCCGTCTTGGCGCAAGGTGACCATCCCGTTGGCGATGGCCGTCTTGCGCAGCAGATTGGCCTCGGTGTTTCCGATCGTCAGGCGCCGGATGTCGTCGTCCATCAGCATCAGCTCGAAGATCCCGATTCGGCCCAAAAAGCCCGTTTCGCTGCACTCCTTGCATCCGCGGCCCTCGAAGAGCCGGCGCGGCAAGTGGGGCGGGAAGCCAACCTCTTCCAGGAAGCCGGGTTCCACAGGCTGCTCTTCCCTGCAATGCGGGCAGATGACGCGCACCAGGCGTTGGGCCAGCACACCCAGCACGGAGGAGGCCAGCAAATAGTCTTCAGCGCCCATGTCGACCATTCGGGCGATGGCCGACGGGGCATCGTTGGTATGCAGGGTGCTGAAGACCAAGTGCCCCGTCAAGGCGGCACGGATGGCGATTTCGGCAGTTTCCAGGTCGCGGACCTCGCCCACCATGATCACGTCGGGGTCCTGGCGCACGATGGATCTCAGTCCGGCGGCAAAACTCAATCCGATTTGGGTGTTGACGTGAATCTGGTTGATGCCGGCGATTTGGTATTCCACCGGGTCTTCAATGGTGATGATCTTTTTGTCGGGCAGATTGATCTTGGTGAGCGCGCCATAGAGGGTGGTCGTCTTTCCGCTGCCTGTAGGGCCGGTGACCAAGATGATGCCGTGGGGCCGCATGATCAGGTCTTCGAAGTTGCCGTACATGGCCTCATTGAAGCCCAGCCTGGTGAGGTCGTAGATCTGGGTGTTGCTCTTGTCGAGGATCCGCATGACCACGCTTTCGCCGTAAAGGGTGGGCAGGGTCGACACGCGCAGGTCAAGGTCTTTGCCCAGCACCTTTATCTGGATGCGCCCGTCCTGGGGGATGCGCCGCTCGGCGATGTTCAGCCGCGCCATGATCTTGATGCGCGAAATGACGGCGGCCTTGAGCCGCTTGGGAGGCGATTCCACATCGTAGAGCACTCCATCGATGCGGTATCGCACCTTGAGGTCTTTTTCGAAGGGCTCGATGTGAATGTCCGAAGCGCGCGATTCGATGGCCCGAGAGATGATCAGGTTGACCAAACGGATGACAGGGGCTTCAGAGGCCAAGTCCTTGAGATGCTCAATGTCTTCGTCATCCGTCAGCCCCTCGCCTTCCTCCATCCCCTCCACAATGCGGCCCAGGCTGGAAGCCTGCGAGCCATAGAACTTTTCGATCAGGTCCAGGATCCCGCTTTCGGGCGCCAAGACCACCGTCAGATCGTGATAGGGAGTGTAAAGCCGGATGGCATCCAGGGTGGAGCGGTCGAGCGGATCGGCCATGGCAACCACCAGCCGACCGTTGTCCTCCATTCGAATCGGCACGAACTTGCACTCGCGCATGAAACCGACCGAAAAAGTGTTTTCGACGACCGGGACCTGGGGGAAATCCTCTGAGGTGACATACGGGATCTCCAGGTAGCTGCTCAATTGCTTGACCAAATCGGTTTCTGAGAGCGCTCCGATATCGATCAGCAGTTTCCCGATTCGCTCTTCGGACTGCTCCTGCAGGTTGAGTGCAGTGGCCAGCTCTTCTTCGGAAATGGCGCCCTCGGCGACCAATGCCTGGCCGAAGGAGCTGTGAACCTTCAATTGCGCCAATTCGATCATGATCTTCTTCCGCCCATCCCTTGATCGAAAGCTGCGTTGGCCTTGCCTGCCCGCACCCCCCTAGTACCGGAGCACATGGACCCGCTCTTGAAATTGATCGGATGTGATGCGGCGCATGGCCAAAAGCTGAATGTCGTCCACACTGGCCGAAAGGACCATGACGCTTCGTCTTTTGGCCTCGTCGATTTCGGCCCGATCCTCGATGTGGGCGCTGATGGCAATCCGGTCATGGGAACTCAACTGCTTGAAGGCGCTGCCGTAGTCCGCCAGGCAGGCGATCATCTTCTGCCGCACCAGATCGATCTGCTCCTCCTTGCTCCTGTGCGGCTGGGCTGCCTTCGCCTCTTTGGAACCGACTTCCCTGCTGAAGGGCGTGGGTATGTCGGGCCTGTTGATAAAAAGCTCGAAGGATACCACGATGCCGTAGCCCTGCAGGTAAGTCGCCAGCGGCTCCGCTTCCAGCGCGAAACGGTGGGGGAAATTCTCCTTCAACACCACCTTCACGGCGCCTCGGAAGATCTGGGTATTCCGCTTGAGCGAAGCGGTATTCAGTTTCTGCTCGCCCAGCGCCGCACCACTCGGCAGAGACGCTAACAGTACAAAAACCAATAGTTTAGCACATCGCATAACCACTTCCCTCGCTTTCGCTCTTCAACCGCTTAGCGGTCGTCGGTTCGCTTCAATTCCAGCGCCTGCCCTCCCGCATAGGGGTGGACGATCTGGCGCAGGTAAAGTTGGACTCCTTCAAACTCCTTGCTGACTTGGCGGTGCTGCTCCAAGCGCAGGTCTTCCCAAAGGATCTGAAGCTGCTTGTCGATGCGATTTCGCTCAGCCTCCAGGTTGTCCTCTACCGCCAAGTCGATGTATTGCTGCAGTTCGGGCTCTGTAAAACGGACCACCTGCTCGCCTCCGATGCTGAAGCCTGCCTGCTGAAGCAAGGCCAGGGCGCCCACCACCATCAGAACCACGGCAGCCGCCCTCTGCAGCAGGGGACGGAGCTCGCTCAGTCCAGATCGCCACCAGGCACCAACTCCGGGATCGGCAGGCGCAGAAGCCGTCACTATAGGTGCCAGGTCTCTTTCGAAGCGTTCCTCCACCTTCCACTCCGAAAGCATGCCGCGGGTCTGGACCAGCTCCATGTATTCCCTGTTGCACTCTTGACACTCTTTCAGGTGGCGGAAGAACTCGAAGCAAATACGGGAGTCGAGAAGCTCTCCGTAGAGGATATCCATCATCTTCTGTTGGATCTGAGAGCACTTCATAGCCGATTCTCCATCAATTTCCTGAGATTCTTGAGTCCCAAATACATTCGGGACTTGATCGTGGAAACAGGGGCGTCCAGGACTTCGGCGATCTCATGGAATTTGAGCCCCTGGTATTCCTTCATCAAGATGACCGCCCGTTGCTCCTGCGGGAGTTCCTGAAAAGCCCGGCGCAGGATTTCCACTCGTTCGCGTTGCTGCACCTGCCTCTCTGGATCAGGCGCCTGGGACTGTTCCAGTTCCGGATCAACCTGCTCGTCGTAAGGTACATCGATTCGATTCTTCCCCCGCCGGAAACGCATCCGGCACTCGTTCAGGGCGATCTTGTAAAGCCAGGAGGAGAACCGGCTTTGATCGGTGAGCCTCCCCAGGTTCTGGTAAGCCTTGATGAAAGTGTCCTGGGTCAGGTCGCGGGCCACTTCGCTGCTGCCGACGTAGCGGCTGATAAAGCGGAAGATTCGATTCTGCCAGCGTTCGGTCAATTCGCCGAAACATGCGCCATCTCCCTGCAAGGCGAGTTCCAAAAGATACTCGTCGCTGCGCTTCATCCACTCCTCGAAGATTTGAGATGCCTGAAACTCAAAAAAGACGAATCCAGTCACCGCAAGTGCCGACATCGTAGTCGGCCCTTAGCTGAACTCGATCTTCATTTTCGATTGTAGCAAAGCGCATTCCCTGCCCGGATTGCCCTTCTTCGGCATCAGGCCATCCCTCTTGAAGCGATTCCCAAAGCAAAAGCCGGTCGTTCACAAAAGTCCAACCCACAATCCGACTAATTCACCTGCAATGATGCGGCATTCATGCATCTCGCTTGAACGCTTATCTGCATAGGCTATTTTATTTCAGCTATTTACATGAATACCCCCTTTTGGATCGGGAGTTGCCAAGAGGAGGCTTGAAGGCTTTGGCCATCGAGGCCCGCAAATCGCCCGCATCAATGCCTCGGAAGCCGGCCTCCGGGTGGGCTCAACTTGAAAGAAAGGAGAGCTCTTCGCGAATGTCCGCCAGGAGCTGAGGAATCGGCATAAACCTCCCCACCCGGCACTGCTGACTCAAGTGGAGTCAGGATTCGAGGAGAATTTGATGATCCAATCTCCAGTTCGATCACTAGCTGATACAAATCCAGTGTGCGGCATCCGGGCCCCTTCGGCGCACTTGATGGCCTGGCAGTTCTTGCAGCGACGAGTGCAGGCCTGGTGGTTGGGAGCACGGTTTTTGGGCACTCGGGG
The DNA here is from genome assembly GCA_028277865.1 of Acidobacteriota bacterium. Taxonomy (GTDB): domain Bacteria; phylum Acidobacteriota; class UBA6911; order RPQK01; family DATIPO01; genus JANQFM01. The sequence continues at coordinate 1,268 of JANQFM010000643.1, read as the reverse complement.
CGTAATCTTTCAAAGACAAGTCAATGACTGCGGTTTGGCGGCCCTTTTGATGGTTCTGGAACGTTTTTGCGTGAGGGCGGCGGCTGGGGAGGTATCCAGGCTGGTCCGCCTGCAGCCTCAAGGAACAACTCTGAGGGCTTTGGGCGAAGCGGCTGAAGCATTGGGGCTGAAAGCTTTCGGATGGATACTCCAAGCCGACGACATGGGGAGGGCTTCCCTTCCAGTGCTGGCTTGGCTCAAGTATGGGCATTACGTGGTGATCGATCAGGTGCTGGAAAGCGGCTCACTGGTGGTGCTCGATCCGGCCCTGGGGCGATTGCTTTACGGCCCTGGGCCATTTTGGAGGCAGTGGACTGGAGAAGCCCTCCTCTTTTCCCGCCCGGGAGCCGGCAAGCCCTTGCCGGTGATCGGCTTGAACAGATTGGGAGAAGCCCGATAAGGAGTCGCAATGCAATCAGAAGCGCTGGGCAGTCGCCTCAGGCCCGCAATTGACTTCGTCAGTTTTTGCAGAGAAAGAGCCGGGCGGGCAGTAGTCTGGAACCTGAGCCTCTCCCTGCACGGCGGCCAGATCTGCCTGCTTGCCGGACCGGATGGCGCCGGCAAGAGCACTTTGGTCCAATCTGTTGTCGGACTGGGGAAGCCCAGCCGGGGCGACGTCCTCATCAACGGCGTCAGCATCGCCCGGGATGAGGTCTTGGCCCAGCGGCGCCGAATCGGATACCTGCACCACCCTCCCATCCTCTATGAGCAGCTCACTGCCCGCGAGTTTCTCTCTTTCATCGGCAACCTTTACGGCCTGCGGGAAGAACTGCCGGGACGCATCGCCGAGTTTCTAAGGCGCTTTTCCCTCAACCGCCTGGCCGACCGCCTGATCTGCCGGCTGCCCTCGGCCGCACGCAGCAGATTGGCCCTTGTGGCGGCGCTTTTCCATCATCCGGACATCCTGATCCTCGACGAGCCGGAATTCCTGCGGCACCCGGAAGAGACGGCCGCAGTCCGAACCCTGCTGGCCGGTTTCAAGGAAAAGGGCGGGCTGGGCCTCATCACCTGCCCCAGCCTGCAAGTGGCTGAACCCCTGGCCGACCGCCTGGCCATCCTGCACGAGGGCCAACTGCGCTTTGACGGGACGCCCTTGGAACTCCGACAACAGCTCAATGCCGATCAGGAAGTGCCTTTGCAGAAACTCTTTGAGCGCCTCATCCGTCCCGGCTTCCTTCCGCCCTGAGCCCGCCATTGGATTGGCTGTCGCCGGCCAGCTACTCACAAAT